>NZ_JBSIPA010000273.1:0-8933 GCF_053574605.1 Caballeronia sp. M23-90
CAGCGCGGCGGCGCGCGCGCCGGTATCGGCCATGTCCACATGCGGATACGTCCGATAAGCGACGAGTGCATCGGCCGAGCGCAACATGCGCTCAGTCACGTTTGCATGCAGATCGAGCGACGCCACGGTCGGTACGTGCTTGCCAGCCACCTTGTCGATCACATCGATCACATTACGCTCCCGCTCGAGCAGCGCGGCGGCGCGCGCGCCGGTATCGGCCATGTCCACATGCGGATACGTCCGATAAGCGACGAGTGCATCGGCCGAGCGCAACATGCGCTCAGTCACGTTTGCATGCAGATCGAGCGACGCCACGATCGGTACGTGCTTGCCAGCCACCTTGTCGATCACATCGATCACATTACGCACCCGCTCGAGCAGTTCGCCTTCGCCATCATCGACATGCTCGGCCACCATCGCACCATGCAGGTCGAGATACACCGCGTCGAACTTGCGTGTGCGGGCCGCTTCGACG
Organism: Caballeronia sp. M23-90; assembly: GCF_053574605.1. Taxonomy (NCBI): domain Bacteria; kingdom Pseudomonadati; phylum Pseudomonadota; class Betaproteobacteria; order Burkholderiales; family Burkholderiaceae; genus Caballeronia; species Caballeronia sp. M23-90. Next base: position 476 of record NZ_JBSIPA010000273.1, read on the forward strand.
ATCTCGCCGGTGATCCGCTCGAATGCGTCGACGGTCACATGCGCCGAGGGACTCGCGCCCGCCCAGATCACCGGCACGAGCGTGTGGCCGGCCGCTTCGGCCGCGCGGATGAAACCGCCTGCGGGAATGTTGACGTCGCGCAGCCCGAGGACGTCTGCACCGCGCGACATCAGCGGGAATCCCTCGCCGCGCTCGAAGTTTTCGTAGGCCGCTTTCGATGGAGCGAAGGTGTTGGTTTCGTGCTGGAAGCCTGCGAACAGGATGGTGCGTGCTTGATGAGACAAGATAAGACCTCTCGAAGAAAGTAGGCGTCAGCGCGATGCCGGCGCGGCCGCCGGGCGCATCATGATCAACACGAGCGCACCGAACGCGAGCAAGCCGGCCATCACGTACAGACCGGCCTGGAGACTGCCCGTCGCGGTGCGCGCCCAGCCGATGATCGTGGGACTGAGGAAGCCGCCAGTGAGGCCGATCGTGTTGATGAGGGCGATACCGCCCGAGGCCCCATCGCCCTTGAGATAGTCCGGCGGCATCGCCCAGAACACCGTGTAGGCAACCCACATCATTGCGGTGGCGATGGTGATGCAGATGAGCGAGATCGCGAGTTGTCCGCCGTAAAACGTGGCGATCGCAAGCGTCACTGCACCGATCAGCGCGGGAATGGCGCTGTGATAACGGCGCTCGCCGCGGCGATCGGAACTGCGTCCGACAATGGTCATCGCAATCGCCGATGCAATGTATGGGATCGCGGAATACAGGCCGATCTGCATGGTGTCGGTGACGCCATCGGCTTTGAGGATCGTCGGCAACCAAAAGCTGACCGCGTAGATCCCGCAGATGAAGCAGAAGTACGGCACGGCCATCAGATAGACACGCGGGTCCTTCGCGACCTGCGCGAACGAATGATGAGTGCTCGACGACTCGACTTCCGATGCAAGCAGACGCTTCTCTGCGTCGTTCAGCCAGCGGGCATCGGCGGGGCGATCGTCGAGGACGAACAGCGCGAGAATGCCGAAGATCACGCAGGGCAAGCCTTCGACGAGGAACATCCACTGCCAGCCGTCGAGACCGTGCGCGCCGGAAAACGACGTCATGATCCAGGTGGAAAGCGGGCCGCCGAACATGCCGCCTAACGGGCCCGCGAGCATCACGATCGCCATGACCTGTGCCATGCGTGCGCGGCTGTACCAGTAGGTCAGGTAGAAGATCATGCCGGGGGCGAAGCCCGCTTCGAAGACGCCGAGCAGGAAACGCATTGCATAGAACATCGGCTCGTTGCGCACGAACAGCATGGCCGCCGATGTCAGCCCCCATAGCACCATGATCCGGCTGATGGTCTTGCGTGCGCCGATCTTCGGCAACAGCAGGTTGCTCGGCACTTCGAACAGCACGTAGCCGAGGAAGAAGATTCCTGCGCCGAGTCCATAGACTGCATCGGAGAAACCAAGATCGCTCTGCATCTGCAATTTGGCAAAGCCGATGTTGACCCGATCCAGATACGCGAAGGTATAGCAGAGCAGCAGGAACGGAAGTAGTCGCCAGTTCAGTTTGCGATACAAGGCGGCATGCCGGTCGTCGGTCAGCGTGGAAGGGATGGCGGACAAGGCAGTCTCCGGAAGACATGGGGCGCGCACGGCGCGAAAACGTTGCAAAACCAATCGTCGGCATCCAAAATTAGGCGAGCAAGAGCAACTGAAGTTGGCTATCGTTGCCTTGCGGGCAACACTGACCTACACGCGGCATCTGACCGGCGAGGAGCGAATGCGAGAACTGAATCAACGGCGGTTGCGCTATTTCTACGAGGTGCTTACCTGTGGCTCGATCCGTGCGGCAGCCGACAGTCTCAACACGGCCCCGTCGGTCATCACGCGGCAGATCCGGTTGCTCGAGGAAGAGATCGGCGCGGTGCTCTTCGAGCGTCAGGCCCGAGGGGTTCAGCCGACCGACGCAGCATCGCATCTGCTTGAATACTGGCGCGGCTGCCAGTCGCAGCAGGAACAACTCGAAGACCATCTCCAGGAACTGCGTGGCCTGCAGCGCGGGCAGATCAGGCTCGCGATCAGCGAGGGGTACATAGACGGATTGATGGAGCAGGTGCTCACGGACTTCTGCATTCAATACCCGAACCTGGATGTGGCCGTCGACATCTTGCCGGTCAACAACGTGCAGGTCGAGGTGGCGGAGAGTCGCGCGCACATCGGGCTCGCTTATAACCCGCCCGCGCATGCGGAGATCGAATACCGGGCAACCGCGTCGCAGCCCGTCGTGCTGCTCGTCCATGCACAGCATCCGCTCGCACAGCGCGGCGGTCCCGTGACTGTCGATGAGATGCTGCAGTGTCCACTCGCCCTGATGCCGCCGGCCTTCGGTCTCGGTCAAGTGGTCGAACTGCTTGCGTATGCAGAGAATCTGCGAATTCGCCCGACACTCACGACGAATTCGCTGGCGGTGTTACGTCACTTCGTGAAGCGCGGCGAGGGCGCGACGTTGATCGGCGCGTTCTCGGTGTATCGGGAAATTGCCGCGGGCGAACTGGTGGCGCTGCCAATCAGGCATCCGGTCTTCGAGGCAGCGAAGGCGCGGGTGCTGGTGAAATCAGGGCGGCCGCTCGCCGCAGCCGCCAAAGAGTTGCTGAAGTGGATCCTGGAACGGATGACTGTCTTTCAAACGCCGCCTGAGCCCGCAACGCCAGCCACCAGGCCACGCCCCCGCGCTGTGGTCAAAAGCAAGGAACGTCGTCGGTGAATACCCTCGATTGACGCTGCCCGACTTCAAGCCGATACTTTGTCCGTACAAACTAACAATTGAGACGGGAGCATCGAGCATGCAAGCTGAAGAAGTGGGAAAGCAGCGGTATCGCGCAAGCTATGGCCGGTATTTCGAGGAATTCACGGTCGGCGATATCTACGAACATCGTCCGGGCCGCACGATCACCGAGGCCGACAACATCCATTTCTCTTTGCTGACGATGAACTTTCATCCGATGCACTGCGACGCCGCTCACGCGGCGAAAAGCGAATTTGGCCAGTTGCTGGTGAATAGCGGCCTGACGGTTGCGATCGTGCTCGGCATGTCCGTCAACGATGTCAGCGGAAAAGCCATCGCCAACCTCGGCTGGAAAGAGATCAAGCTGACAGGTCCGGTGTTTTGCGGCGATACGCTGTATGCCGAGTCGGAAGTGCTGGAAAAGCGTGAATCGAAATCCCGTCCCACGCAAGGCATCGTCACGGTTCACACGCGTGCATTCAAGCAGGACGGCACCGCGGTCATGGACTTCGTGCGCACCGCGCTGATCGCGAAACGCGGTCATGGCACGGGGGAATAGAACACGGTTTCAACCCGCAGGAGATGTCGATTCGGCCCAAGAACGAACGGCGTTTCAACTCACTCTCACAGTAAGGAGACGACTGTGAATCAACTCGTAAGCTCAGGCGCGCGCCTGGACAGATTGCCGATGGCGCGCTTCCACTGGAAGATCCTCGGCCTCATCAGCGCGGGAGCGTGCCTCGATGCATTCGACGTGTATCTCGCCGGCGGCGTTGCCGCGGCGATGATGAAGCAGGGCTTCTCGACGCTTCAGTTGAACGCGCTGTTTGTATCGGCGGGATTTTTCGGGATGGTGATCGGTGCGGGCTTGTCCGGTTATCTCGGCGACCGGTTCGGACGCCGCTCTTCTTATCAATTCAACCTCGCGCTGTTCGGCGTCATGTCGATTGCCGCCGCGTTCGCGCCGAGCATCTACTGGCTGATCGGCTGCCGTTTCCTGATGGGCATCGGGCTCGGTGCGGAACTCGTGGTTGCGGCCGGCACGCTGTGCGAATTCATTCCGCCGGCCTATCGCGGACGATGGATCTCGTTGCTCGGATTGATCGTCAACTCCGGGCTCGTGATCGCTACGAGTGTGGGCTATGTCGTGATTCCAATGTTCGGATGGCGCTGGATGTTCGGCATTGCGGGGATCGGCGCGATGATCGTCTGGGCCTTGCGCCACAGCATGCCGGAGTCGCCGCGCTGGCTCGAATCGGTCGGCCGCCTTGAAGAAGCGGAGCGTACTGTCAGCGCAATCGAAGCGGAGGTGGCGAAGCAGCGCGGGCCGTTGCCCGAATGCGCGCGCACGCAGAATCTCGAAGTCCCGCAACTGCCGTTCAGCGCACTGTTCCGGCGCGGCATGATCGGCCGCACGCTGACGGCGGCGCTTACCGCGGTCGCGGTGAATGTCGCGGTGTACGGCTTTGTTGCGTGGCTGCCGACCTTCTTCGTGAGGGAAGGCCGGGACGTCGTGACATCGCTGGGCTTCACCACGCTGATGTCGTTCGGCGCGCCGTTTGGCGCGGTGCTCGGCTTTCTCAGCGCCGACCGGCTGGGCCGCGCCAAGGGTCTCGTGTTTTTCTCGGCAATGACCATCGTGCTCGGTTTCATCTATCCGCAGATGGTTGCAAACGTGGCGATTGCGTGCGTTGGCTTCGTCCTGGTGAGTTGCATCTTCGCCATCGTCACGCTGGGCCTTTTCGGCTACGTGCCCGAGTTGTTCCCGACTGCCTTGCGCTTGCGGGGAACGGGTGCCGCGGGCGTATGCGGCCGGCTTGCGTCCATGACCACGTCGTATGCCGCCGTGCTGCTGTATCAGCAGTTCGGGTTATTCGGGGTGCTCGGCATGGTCTCGGGCGTGCTGGTGCTGCTGATCGTGGCGGTCATTTCACTGGGTGTCGATGCAAACCAGTATTCGCTCGAAGCGGCCTCGCCCGACGAAGATGCGCTCGATACCCAACTGGATTTCAAGCAAGGAGGAATTGCACGGTGAGCTCAACTTCCATCTCCGCAGCGCTTGCACGCTTCACGACGAACCTGCGGCTCGACGATGTGCCCCAGGCCGTCCGCGAACGCGCCAAGCATTTGATACTCGACAGCATCGGTCTCGCATTTGCCACGACCACGTTCAACTATTCGCGTGCGACGCTTGCCGCCATGCAGGAACTCGACAGCGGCCACGCGTCGGTGTTCGCGCATTCGGAGCGGCTTGCCATGCGCGACGCAATGCTTTTCAACGGCCTTCTGATCCACGGCCTCGATTTCGACGATACCCACGCACGCGGCGTCATTCATTCGACCGCGAGCGCCTTGCCCTGCGTGTTCGGGCTCGGCGAGCGCGAGAACGCAAGCGGCGCCGATCTGCTCGCCGCCTATCTTTGTGCGATGGAAGTATCGACCCGGGTGGGCGCCGTTGCGCAAGGTGGTTTCCACAAGACGGGTTTTCATCCCACGGGACTGGCCGGCGCGTTCGGCTGCACGCTGGCGGCCGCACGTCTCCTCGGTCTCGACGAAGCACGCGCGACGCATGCGCAGGGCATTGCGCTGTCCATGGCGTCGGGCAGCCTGGAATTCCTGCAGGACGGCGCGTGGACCAAGCGTCTGCATCCGGGCTGGGCCGCGGTCAGCGGCACGGTTGCGGCGTCGCTTGCAAAGCATGGATTCGTGGGTCCCGGCGCGCCTTATGAAGGCCGCTATGGGCTTTATTCGCTGCACCTGAATGACGATGCCACGCCGGATCTTTCCATTGCGACGAACGGGCTCGGCGAGCAATGGGAGATCGACCATGTTGCGCTCAAGCCGATTCCCGCATGCCATTTCACCCATGCATCGTCTGATGCCGCGGTCGAATTGCACAAGCAGCACGGCCTCAGCATCGATGAAATCGAAAACGTCGTCGTGCGCGTGCCGGGTGCGACCGTGAACGTGATCTGCGAGCCGGTCGCGAACAAGAAGCGTCCGGCGAACAGCTACGACGCGCAGTTCAGCATTCCGTACATCGTGGCGACAGGCTTGCTCAAGGGACGCTTCACGCTCGATGACCTCGACGACGCGGCGCTCGCCGATCCAGCCGTGCTGGCCCTGGCGCAACGCGTCAATTACGAAGTGGATCACGAGTCCACGTTCCCGCGCCATTACACCGGCGAAGTGATTGTCTTCACACGCGATGGCCGCCGTCTTGCGCATCGCGAGGCGATCAATCGCGGCTCGTCCGATCGGCCGCTGACCAACGACGACATCGTCGCCAAGTTCTTCGATAACGCGCAGCGCGTGGTCTCGCGCGAGCGCGCCGCGCAGGTGCGCGACGCCGTGCTGAATCTCGAACGGTCTTCCGTATCCACGCTCGCAGACGTGCTGCGCCGTCCCGGCTAATTGTTGCTGCATGCATTCAGGGCCCGTCAGGGCAGGAGATTTTCATGGCTACCATCGATGTAGAAACGATTGAAACAGCAGAAGAGGCGAAGGCTAACGAGGTGCTGATCCTCGACATGCTCGACCGTTTTCTCAAGACGGAAGTGAAGCCGTATGTCCACGCACTCGAAGCGGCCGACGAGTACCCGCACGAGATCGTCGAGAAAATGAAGGACATGGGATTGTTCGGATGCCTGATCAGTCAGGAATACGGCGGACTGGGTCTCTCCACATCGACGTACGCGAAGATTGTCGACCGGATCTCGGCGGTCTGGATGTCGGTGAGCGGCATCATCAACTCGCATCTGATCATGGCGATGACCGTGCAGCGCAACGGCACCGAGGAACAGAAGCGTGCCTATCTGCCGCGCATGGCGACCGGCGAATTGCGTGGCGGCATTGGGCTGACGGAGCCGGATTGCGGCACGGACCTTCAGGCGATCCGCACGGTGGCGCGGCGCGAGGGCGACGAGTATGTAGTCAATGGCAACAAGACCTGGATCACGAACAGCCTGCACGGGAACGTCCTGGCGTTGCTCGTGAAGACCGATCCGAAGGCGGAGCCGCGGCACAAGGGCATGACGCTCCTCCTCGTCGAAAAGGGTCCGGGCTTCGAAGTGAGCCGCAAGCTCGAAAAGCTCGGGTACAAGGGTATCGATACGTGCGAGCTGACCTTCACGGATTTTCGCGTGCCGGTGTCGCAGGTGATCGGCGGCGTAGAAGGACTAGGACTCAAACAGATTCTGGGCGGCCTGGAACTGGGGCGCATCAACGTGGCCGCGCGTGGCGTGGGATTGGCGCAGGCAGCGCTCGATGAATCCGTGTCCTATTCGCAGCAGCGCAAGACTTTCGGCAAGCCGATTTGCGAACATCAGGCGATTGCGCTGAAGCTGGGCGAGATGGCGACACGCTTGCAGGCTGCGCGTCTTTTGACCGAAGCGGCGGCGGTTGCTTACGACCGCGGCGAACGCTGCGACATGGAAGCCGGCATGGCGAAATACTTCGCCACTGAAGCCGCGCTTGAGAACAGCATCGAGGCCATGCGAATTCATGGCGCCTATGGCTACTCGAAGGAGTTCAACGTCGAGCGCCTGTACCGCGATGCGCCGCTCTTGTGCATTGGCGAGGGCACCAACGAGATGCAGCGAATCATCATCGCCAAGAACCTTATTGCGAGGAATCCGGTATGACTTTGCCGCTCTCAGGCGTGCGTATTGTCGCGGTCGAACAGTACGGCGCGGGTCCGTTCGCGACGCAGCATCTGGCCGATCTCGGCGCGGAAATCATCAAGGTGGAGAATTTCCGCGAAGGCGGCGATGTCGGGCGCGCGGTCGGTCCATATTTTTTCGGCGAAGGCGACAGCCATTTTTTCGAGGCGTTCAACCGCAATAAGTGCAGCCTGACGCTCGATCTCAAGAAGCCGGAAGCACGCGGTGTCCTTCTCGATCTGGTGAAGAAAAGCGACGCGGTCTTCAACAACCTGCGCGGCGATCTGCCCGCAAAGCTCGGGCTGACTTACGACCAGCTGAAAGAGTCGAATCCGGCGATCGTCTGCGGTCACTTGTCGGCTTATGGGCGCACCGGAAGCCGTGCGTCGTGGCCGGGTTACGACTACCTGATGCAAGCGGAAGCAGGGTATCTGTCGGTCACCGGCGAGCCTGACAGTCCGCCGGCGCGCTTCGGGCTGTCGATCATCGACTTGATGACGGGCACGACCGCCGCCATGGCGCTGCTTGCGGGAATCGTGCAGGCGCGCGCTTCCGGCATCGGCCGCGACATGGACGTCAGTCTCTTCGATGTCGCCATGCACAATCTCGCTTATGTCGCCACGTGGTACCTGAACGGCGACGTGGTGACGGGGCGCGATCGCCGCTCGGCGCATCCTTCGCTCACGCCGAGCCAGTTGTACAAGACACAGGACGGCTGGATTTTCCTGATGTGCAACAAGGAGAAATTCTGGGGCGTGCTGGCCGAGGTCCTCGACAAACCGTCGTGGGTCACGGACGAACGCTTCAACAATTTCAAGGCGAGGCTGCTCAACCGGGACTTGCTTGAAAAGGAACTCGATGCCGCGCTTTCCACGGCAACGACCGAAGAGTGGCTCAAGCGTTTCGGGGGCCGTGTGCCCGCGGCGCCGGTCTACGACGTCAGGCAGGCGCTCGACAATCCGTTCGTGGCGGAGCGCGAGGGCGTGGTCAATGCCGAGCATCCGCGCTTCGGGAAGATCCGCGGCGTGGCA
>NZ_JBSIPA010000274.1:0-8902 GCF_053574605.1 Caballeronia sp. M23-90
TCCGCCACTGCCGCTGATTTCGGCGCGGCGCTCGAAGCGCTGGCGCCGCATCGTGAGACCGGGACTGCGTTTGTGGTCCATGCGCCGACGCATGCAGCACCAGTTGCCGAGGTCGCGCGCATGATGATCGCCCAGAAGGATCATGCGTATCGCGGATTACTGGCGTGCTTTTTTGGTTGTGTCGATGAAGCCACGCGCGACGCGTTGCATGCGCACGGCATTCCGGTTCACACCACACCGCAGCGGCTCGCAAGGGGTTTCGCCCGGCTGGTTGACTATCGCCAGGGCCGTGAATTGTTGATGCAGACGCCCGACGGGCCGCTACCCCAGGCGGTGGGGGCGCTCGGCAGCGCGCAGGCTCAGGTGATGGCTGCGTTGAGCACTGGCGTGGCCGAGCTGGATGGCGAGCGTGCGTCGCGGGTTTTGAGTCAGTTTGGAATTGTCGTGAAGGCGGGGCCAACGGGGCCGCGTAGCGACGACGCCATTGAAATCGATGTACGTCTGCTCAACCACCGCATATTCGGTCCGGTATTCGAGTTCAGGGCTGCCGGCGCGCTCGGTTTGCCGGATTCCTTGCACGAGTTCGCCCTTCCGCCGCTAAATCCATTGCTCGCCCGCGACCTCGTGATGCGCTCGCCAAGGGCGCGGGAATTGCCGGCCGAGACCTTGTTGAATGCGCTGACGGCTTTGTCGAATGCGGTGTGTGAAATCGAGCAGATCGTGGCTCTGCGCCTGACAGTACGCGTCACGCGCCAGGCGGTCGTGGTTTATGAGCCGCACCTGATGCTGGCCGCGCACCGCACGCCGCTCGCCATCCAGCCGTATCCGCGCCGGCTTGAGGAGACGCTGGACTGGAACGGATTCCAGGTCACCATACGTCCAATCCGTCCTGACGACGAAGCCGCCCACAGCGCTTTTGTCGCGGCAATGACGCCCGAGGACCTGCGCCTGCGTTTCTTCAGCTCAGTACGCAGCTTCGATCACTCGCAGCTCGCGCGCATGACGCAGATCGATTACGACCGAGAGATGGCGTTTATCGCAGTGACGGGTGAGGACGAAGCGATGCAGACACTGGGCGTGGCCCGCGCAATAGCGGATCCGGACAACGAGACCGCCGAGTTCGCGGTAGCGGTGCGGTCGGATCAGAAGGGCAGGCGTCTGGGCATGTTGCTGCTGTCGCGGATCATCGCGTATTGCAAGTCGCGCGGAACGCGGTGGCTCGCCGGCGAGGCGCTGCGGGAAAACACCGGAATGATCGCGCTCGCGCGCCGCTGCGGTTTTCAGATCACGCCGACAGATGACCCGGGCGTGGTGGGATTCCGCATGCGGCTGACCGACGCCGATTCGGCGCCGACGTGAACCGTTAACGCTTAAGCCGCGAGCTTGGCGAGCGCTTCATCGACTTGCGAACGCGATACCGCCAGTTCTTCCAGCCACGCGTCGGCGTAGACGCTGCCGGTTTCGCGCTCCAGACGCGCGATGGTAGCCGCGCACCGGCTCGTGTCCTTGGGCGTTGCAATAAACGACTTGACCGATGCGCCCGAAGTGAACGCTTCGAACAAGGGTACGCGGATGTCGTCGGGCAGCGCTCGGCTCGTCCATTGATATGGCTTGCCGTTGAACGACAACTGCGGCGGCATGACGCGTTCTTTCTTCGCTGCAGGGATCAGGCCGAAGTTGCGGGCGGCATCGGCGATCTGGTCGGCGGTGAACAGCTCGTCCGCGCTGATATCGAATTGCGCAATGAATGTTTCGATGCTTTGCATCGCTGCTGCGCGGTCGTCACGCTTTTTCTGCGCGCGTGCAACGATGTCGCGCAGTTCATCGGCTTCTTCGCTCGTGATCGTAAAGCTGGACTGTTTTTGCTGGAGTTCGGAGAAGCGCTGGAATTCGGGATCGGACAGAAGTTTCGCCATGGCCTTGCTGAATGAAGACGCGGAAGATCGTACGAAAACGACCAGCCGCTTTTTGAGAGGGGCGCCATTCTATCAAGCCGGGCTGGAATACCGCGCATCGCGCACGGCATCGAGTTCAACCATCGACTTCAACCACCGAAATCAACTCAGGCTCGCGATACATCGACAGCGCCGCGGCCGCTTCGCCGAGCATTGCGCTGACGTCGTCAAGTGACGGTGCGACGTATTCATCGATACGCCTGAGAAACGGGCAGGTCAGCGTCGCGACGGCCTGACCCGAAGGCCCGAGCAGCGGAAAACTCACATCCATGACGCCGAACGTCTGCTGACTTTCCTTATGCAGGAAGCCGTCCGCGCGAATCCTCGCGTACGCGCTTTCGAGCGCGACCGGGTCCAGCGCTGTCTCGCCCTTGACCTGCGTGTGTTCGGCAAGCATATGCGCGCGCTGTTCGGCGCTTTGGAACGCGAGCGTCACGCGCCCTGAACCGGTATCGATCAACCCGATGCGCGCGCCAAGCCGCACCGAAATACCCCACGTGCCCGGCCCGTCGACCTGCGCGATTACAAGAAGATTGCCCCGGTCGTACGTGGCGAGATGACACGATTGCTCGGCGCGATCAGCGAAACGCTGCATGACCGGCAGCGCTTCGGTGATCAGGCGGTTCATCGGCGGATGGCGATGCGCGAGCGCATACAGCTTGAGGCTCAGCGAATACCGGTCGCCCGCCGGCGAGCGCACCACATACTGCCGCGCAACCAGCCGTTCGAGCATCCGGTACATCTCGCTCGCGTTGCGCCCGAGCGATTTCGTGATCTCGGCGCGCGTCAATCCATCTTTTTGCTCGGCGAGCAATTCGAGGATATCGAGCCCTTTATCCAGCGCGGGCGCGCGATAACGGTCGGCGTCGGAGGGATCTTCTGCCTGCATGTCGGCCTTGTTGAAAACGATAAACGCACGATGCTAAGGGAAAACACGGACCGATTCGGTGCGCAGTTAGCTTGACTTCGACTTGTCCGCATATGAATAATACGTTCACTGATGAACGATTGTACTGATACAAACCCGCGCTAGCGACACAATCGAAAACGAATTCAAGGAAGTCTGCGTGCCGCACACCCCGCACAACCGTACCGACCCAAGTCTGATTCTTCAAAGCCCGCAAGACAATTGCCTGATTGCAGTTGCGCGTCTGGAGGCGGGCGAGCGCGTCGAGATTGAAGGGGAGGTCGTCACGCTGGCAAAGACCATCGACCTTGGACACAAAGTCGCGCGCCACGCGTTGCGCTCGGATCAAAAAGTGCTTCGTTACGGCGCGATTATCGGCCACGTGAATTCGGACGTTCAGCCCGGCGACCACCTGCACACCCACAATCTCGAGAGCGACTACATCCCGACCTTTACCCACGACGCCGGCCACGCGTTCGTGGATCACCGGGAAAAGCCAAGCCAATGACAGCAACCACCGCTCCCCAGCTTCAGGGTTTCTTGCGCGCCGACGGCCGCAAGGGTATTCGCAATGTGATCGCGGTTGCTTATCTCGTGGAGTGCGCGCATCACGTGGCGCGCGAGATCGTCACGCAGTTTCGCCCCGCGTTCGATGCCTTCGATGACCCGAATACCGAACAGGAACCACCGGTTCATCTGATCGGCTTTCCCGGCTGCTATCCGAATGGCTATGCCGAAAAAATGATGGAACGGCTGACCACACATCCGAATGTGGGCGCGGTGCTGTTTGTATCGCTGGGATGCGAGAGCATGAACAAGCACTATCTCGTCGATGCCGTTCGCGCGAGCGGCCGTCCCGCCGAGGTCCTGACAATTCAGGAAAAGGGCGGCACCCGCAGCACGATCCAGAACGGCCTCGACTGGATTCGCGAAACGCGTGCGACGCTTGCCGCCCAGCCAAAAGTGCCAATGGCGCTCGATGAACTCATCGTCGGCACGATTTGCGGCGGTTCCGACGGCACCAGCGGCATTACGGCAAACCCCGCGGTAGGTCGCGCATTCGACGCATTCATCGACGCCGGCGCCGCCTGCATCTTCGAAGAGACCGGCGAACTCGTCGGCTGCGAATTCCATATGAAAAGTCGCGCGGCGCGGCCGGAACTCGGGCAGGAGATCGTCGCGTGCGTGGATAAAGCCGCGCGCTATTACTCGATCCTGGGACACGGTTCGTTTGCGGTCGGCAACGCGGACGGCGGCCTCACGACGCAAGAAGAAAAGTCGCTCGGCGCGTACGCGAAAAGCGGCGCGTCGCCCATTGTCGGCATCATCAAACCGGGCGATATCCCGCCGGTCGGCGGCTTGTATCTGCTCGATGTCGTGCCGGACGGCGAACCGCGTTTCGGTTTTCCGAACATCAGTGACAACGCCGAGATCGGCGAATTGATCGCATGCGGCGCGCACGTGATCCTGTTCACGACCGGGCGTGGTTCGGTGGTCGGCTCGGCCATCTCGCCCGTGATCAAGATTTGTGCGAACCCGGCGACGTACCGCAATCTCTCCGGCGATATGGACGTAGATGCCGGCCGCATCCTCGAAGGCCGCGGAACGCTCGACGAAGTAGGCCGCGAAGTATTCGATGTCACCGTGAAAGTCGCGGCAGGCGCTGCGTCGAAGTCCGAATCGCTGGGTCATCAGGAATTCATCCTGACGTACAAGACGTTCGACCCGGTCGGGCCTGCGTGCTTGCCGGCGAACGCTACGCCGCGGCACGCGGTATCGATTGCTCCGGTTTGATCCACGCATTGAATAACGCACCGAATTACGCATCGAGAACCACGCGATGAACCCAATCACCGGAAACCCCGTCGTGAAAAAGCGCAAGGTTGGAAAAACATCGCTGGAAGTGACGGCGCTGTCGTTGGGCAGTGCGCCGCTTGGCGGCCTGTATCACGACTTGTCGGAAGAAGATGCGCAGGCAACGATCGATGCCGCCTGGCAAGCTGGCATCCGATTTTTCGATACCGCCCCGCACTACGGCCATACGAAAGCTGAACATCGCATGGGCGATGCATTGCGACGCTATCCGCGCGAAGACTACGTGTTGTCCACCAAAGTCGGACGCCGTTTTGTCCCGCGCACGACACTATATGACGGCAGCGAAGGCTGGTCGAATCCCCTGCCTTTCCAGGCGACCTACGACTACACCTACGACGGCATTCTTCGTTCATTCGAAGATAGCCAGCAGCGTCTGGGAATCGTGGATATCGATATTGTTCTGATCCATGACATCGGCCGCGTTACGCACGGCGAGAAGAACGCGTTTTACTGGCGGCAACTCACGGCCGAAGGCGGTTTTCGCGCGCTCGATGAACTACGGGCATCGCGTGGCGTGAAAGCGGTCGGACTCGGCGTGAACGAAGGCGCGGCGGTTCAGGAAGCGATGGCGGAGTTTAATATCGATTGCGCGTTACTCGCCGGCCGATACACTTTGCTTGAACAAGCCGTCCTCGACGACTTGCTTCCCGAATGCGAGAAACGCGGCGTCAGCATTTTGCTGGGCGGTGCATTTAACTCGGGCATTCTCGCGCGTGGGTTGACGCACGATAATGTGCCGCCGAAAGCGATCAACCAGAAGTTCAACTACGGCGATGCGCCGCCTTCGATCATCGAGCGCGTCGATGCGCTGGAACGAATATGCCGCGAGCATGGTGTCGCATTGTCGAGCGCGGCCCTTCAGTTTCCTTATGCGCATAAAGTTGTCGCCACCGTGCTGATGGGCGCGCGCAACCCCGACGAGGTACGGTCGAACGTTGCTTCATTCGCTGATCCTCTGCCCGCTGATTTATGGGACGCGTTGCGGGCGGCGGGACTGCTGCATGCATCGGCACCCGTGCCCGAACGTTCCGGCGAAGCCGAATCATGAGCGTTGAATCCGTCGATGCGCATCAGCATTTCTGGGACCCATTGCGCGGAGACTACGGCTGGTTGACACCTGAGCTTGGCGGTCTGTATCGCGAGTTTAGTCCGGATGACTTGAAGCCGCTTCGCGAAGCGGAGAATGTCTCTCGAACGGTGGTTGTGCAGGCGGCGCAGACCGTCGATGAAACCCGATACCTGCTCGATCTTGCGCGCAATGATTCATCTATCGCGGGCGTGGTCGGCTGGGTTCCACTGGACGCGCCGAACGCAGCCGATTTGATTGATGAACTGGCACGTGAGCCGAAATTCAAGGCCGTGCGTCCAATGCTGCAGGACCTGCCAGATGATCGCTGGATCGAGAATCCCGCGTTGGCGCCGGCAATTCACGCGCTGATAAAAAACAATCTCGCCTTCGATGCTTTGATATTTCCGCGCCACGTTGCGTCGTTGAAGATATTTGCGAAGCGTTTTCCTGATTTGCGGATCGTCATCGATCACGGCGCTAAACCGCAAATCAAGGACGGAGACGCCGGGTGGCAAATCTGGGTGGATGGCATTGCAGAGTTGGCGGCCTTGCCGCAAGGGTTGCGTTGCAAGCTCTCAGGTTTGGCGACCGAAGCTGCACCGGGCTGGACAACGGCAATACTGAAGCCTTACGTCGATCATCTTTTGAAGCAGTTCGGACCGGATCGCTTGATGTGGGGAAGCGACTGGCCGGTGCTGAACCTGAACGGCGATTACGCACAATGGCATGACGCAGCGCGGCAATTGACGTCGCATTTGAACGCACCACAACAACAAGCCATTTTCGGCGACACCGCAAAGACGTTCTACCGCTTATAGGGCGTGAAGAATCCCGACGGTATACATGGAATTTCGCATCAGCAATCGCAACGAAAGCCGGGAATGGTAAAAAGACGTGTCATGTGAATGCTATGGTTCTACCTCACATTTTCTGAAACGCTGCTCCTGGCAAGCCCTCTTTACACATGGGGCACATCGAACACCTCGTCAACCGAATCAAAACCTGAAACTGAAGGATCACTCACGATGAAACTGCTGCGCTTTGGGCCGAACGGTCAGGAAAAACCGGGTTTGCTGGATCAGAACGGCAAGATTCGCGACTTGTCGAACGTTATTGACGACATCGCAGGCGAAACGCTATCCGACGCCTCCCTTGCCAAACTGCGCGCAATCGATCCGTCCACGCTGCCTGAAGTGACGGGCGAACCGCGCATTGGCCCGTGCGTGGCGCGCGTGGGCAAGTTTGTGTGTATCGGGTTGAATTATGCCGATCATGCTGCCGAATCGAACCTGCCGGTTCCGACTGAACCGGTGCTGTTCGGCAAATGGACCAGCGCGATTTGCGGCCCGAACGACGATATCGAAATCCCGCGTGAATCGAAAAAGACCGACTGGGAAGTCGAACTCGGCGTGGTGATCGGCAAGCATGCAAAGTACGTCAGCGAAGCAGACGCGCTGGACTACGTTGCAGGCTATTGCGTGATCAACGACGTTTCCGAGCGCGAGTGGCAGATCGAGCACGGTACGCAATGGGACAAGGGCAAGGGTTTCGACACCTTCGGCCCGATTGGTCCGTGGCTTGTCACGAAGGACGAAATCGCCGATCCGCAGCGTCTGGACATGTGGCTCGAAGTCGACGGTCACCGTTATCAGAACGGCAGCACCAAGACGATGGTCTTCGGCGTTGCGGAACTGGTCGCGTATCTGTCGAAGGTGATGAGCCTGCAACCGGGTGATGTCATCTCCACGGGCACGCCTCCGGGCGTGGGCATGGGCGTGAAACCCGCACCGGTTTACCTGAAAGCAGGTCAGACGGTTCGTCTCGGCATTCAGGGATTGGGCGAACAGCAACAACGCACGGTCGACGCGAAGTAAGCCAGCACCATAAAGAAAAGGGGCCGTTCCAACAACCATTGGAACGGCCCCTTTTCGTTTCATTGCAATAGAAACTTCAAGCGCTCACCGGCTCCAGTTCCGCAGCCATTTCGCTGATCCGATGAATCGTTCCTTGTGCGACCGCGACGAGGCGTTCCGTGCCGCCATCGGTGACGTACACGTCGCATTGACACGTTGCCTGCGTCATTCCGGCATAGATCACGCGTGCGCGAGCCATCAAGGTGCCCGATACCGCCGGCCGCAGATAGTTGATCTTGTATTCGCCGGTGACCACCTTCGGCCCGAGGCGCAGCGCGCCGGCAAAGGTCAGGGCGTTATCGACGAGATAACTCACCACACCGCCGTGCACAAAACCGTGTTGTTGCCTGAGTTCATCGCGAATGGTCAGGCATAGCGTGAGACTCGTGGAGTCGACTTGCATGAGCTTCGTTCCCAGCAAGGCGCTAAACGGCTGCGCGTTCAACGCGCCCCGTGCGATATCGACAATTTCGGCCATTCGGACACTCCTACATTTGGTTTCGGTCCAGTCAGCTTGAGTCCCACAAATCCGCATCGGGGCGAGGGCCATCGGCGCGGTCCTGCAGAAGACTGTAGGTAGCGCTTCTCCACTGTGCAAGGACGATCTCGAATTCGCGGACAAATTACCGGTTTAAACGTGATTTATCGGCGATTTAAATGCAGGACGGGATAGTTCACGTAGAAACACGAAACCTGAAACGCGAAACGCCTCGCGCGAATGGCGAGGCGTCCGGAGCACGCTCGAAACACTTTTTGAAGCTTCAGGGCAATGCGTCGTACGCGGTTGCGAGGTGGTAGGGCGTAGTCGAAGGCATTTCCGACCGGACGATAACGCCATCCGCCGTCTGGCTTTCGATCCACCCGTTCGGCCGCAGGAACCGTTTCGTAAAGCGTTCGATCTGCGCGGGCAGTTGAGCGCGAACGGCATCGCCGGAGTGCGTGGCGAGCGCGCGCAGATATTCCGTCTGTGCCCAGATGCGCTGGGTCGAATCGATCACGCCGCCATGTTCACTGACCGATGCAGCCACGCCGCCCGTCACCGGATCCACGCCGCATTGCTGCACGAAATCGAACGCGCGGAACAACGCGTGCTCAAGCCCGGCTGCTCCGAAAGCCGCGTGCCCGCTGCCTTCGACCAGGAACAGCCATTCGAACTGATGACCCGGTTCGAGCCAGTTATTGG
>NZ_JBSIPA010000275.1:0-8900 GCF_053574605.1 Caballeronia sp. M23-90
TCCGTCGCGAATATGAATGCGGTCGAGCTCCACGTTGGCCTTGGGAAACATCCGTGCGAGTTGCGGCGCGTTCCGCTGCGATCGCTACGGGTCGATCTGCACGGGCGCCTTCGCGCTGGGTCATGCGGGTTTGATCGATGGCCGTCATGTGACGACGCACTGGCAGAACGCGCCGCAACTCGCACGGATGTTTCCCAAGGCCAACGTGGAGCTCGACCGCATTCATATTCGCGACGGAAACCTCGTCACGTCGGCGGGGGTGACGGCGGGTATCGATGTCGCGCTTGCACTCGTCGCAGAGGATCATGGCTCGACGGTCGCGCTGGCGGTGGCGAAACGGCTTGTGGTGTTTGCTCAGCGGCGTGGCGGCCAGTCGCAATTCAGTCCTTACCTGAGTGCACCCGCCGACGAGACCTCACCCGCCGCCCGGGTCCAGGCTTACGTGATGGAGCATATCGGCGAGCGGCTCACGGTCGAGAAGCTCGCGCAGATCGCTGGCATGAGCGAACGCAATTTCGCCCGGGCTTTCGTGGAGGCGACCGAACTGACGCCGCATGATTTCGTAGAACGCGCGCGTATCGATGCCGCGCGCAACGCGCTCGAAAGCACGGTCACGCCGCTGAAGACCATCGCGTACGAGTGCGGCTTTGGGACAGCGGACCGGATGCGGATCGTGTTCCGGCAGCGGCTGGGCGTGTCGCCGAATGATTATCGGGTGAGTTTCCAGAAGCGCGAAAGCTGATCCTTGCATGGACGAACGCTGGACCGGTTCGTGCTCCGGTTTGTGCTCGCATCCACTCGCGCAATCACACGAACATTCCGGAGACGTTGATGAAAGATGATGCTTACGAACGACGTGCGCTGCTCCTGCATCTGGGCGATGTGCTCGAAGCGCTCTCGTGCCTGTCACGCAGCGGCGCACGGCACGCGACGCTTGGCGAGGCGCTGGTCGCGGAAGATTCGCTGGTGAGTTTTACATGGCTGGGTTTCATCGATTCCGCAATGTCGCCGCGAACCGTATCGGATCGCGCGGCCAACGCGTTCTTTCTCTGGCCCAAGTCGTTGCTCGACGAAAACCTGAACCGGCCTTTGTTGGCATCGACGGTGCAGCACGATCTTTTTGCCGGCAATCCGCAAGGGTGGTCCAGGTACGTGGCCGAGCGCAGGAAAGACGTCGCGTGGTTTGCGGAAGGCCTGAAAGCACCTCCCGCCGAAGGCGAACCTGAACCGGAAGCCTCAGAGGCCTCGGGCCTCACCCGCTGGCCCTGGCCCGAAAAAACCTGAAAGCATTCACGGCTTCTTGCTCATGCTGCTTGCGCCAGCATCGAGCCCCATACCGTTCTTGCGGCCGCTGGGCGGCTCCTTTCCCGCCGACACCTTGCCCGGCGCGGGCTTGAGGGCGTTGTCCCGCGCCACGGACGAACTCGTGGCGCTCGCGGGCGACGTGGTGTTGTGCTCGTCGTAGGCTGGCGTGCTGTCGGACTCGAGCTTGTTGGGCTTTTGCTGCTGGCCATCGGCGTAAAGTGGGACAGCCGATGCCGCGATCAAACTGCCGATCATCAAAAGAACGCGTGGGGAGAATGTCATTGTTATTCGGCTGGAGTCGCCGCCCGGTTTTATCGATGAATTGAGTCGAGCAAGTAACGCTCCCGGCAAAAACGTCCTGGGTGCTTGGAACACGGCTTGCTGTTGACTTGTGACCTCAACCAGGACGCGATCATGAGCAATCAACCGAATCAGCCAGCCGATGAAAACCCCAAGAGCCATCCCACTTCAAATGCCGAAAAAGATCCTGCCGACTGGGTCACGGGCGACGAAGCAATGACCGGCGCGCAGGCATCGTATTTAAAGACGTTGTCGGAAGAAGCGAAAGAACCATTCGATGCATCGCTCAATAAAGCGGAGGCGTCGCGAAGAATTGAAGAGCTTCAGGCGAAGACCGGCCGGGGCACCTGAATCCATTTCAACCGAGGACTGAACCATGGCGACAGAATCATCACGCGACACACCGCCCAAACAACGTGACGACGATGCCACCGCAGCAGACCGGCAACTGAGCGACGCGGAGAAGGACTCGCCCAAGGGCGAGCCCGCACCGCCCAAACCCGGTCGCGGCACCGACCTGCCCGACCCGAAAGACGTTGGCGAGGCCGGCTGAAATCATTGAAACCGAGGACCGAACCATGGCATCCAAACCCAAGCAGGCCGACGACTCCGCTCCGGCGAGTCTGGCGGCAAGTCTCGCTTACACCTTCAAGTTGTTCGCGACCGACCATCGCGTTCTGGCGCAAAACGGCGATGGCAAACTGATCGATATCGGCGCGATCGAGCATCGTGAAAAGAAGGGGTTTGTCGTGTCGCTGGACGTCGACGAACTGGAATCGGAGCCGGAAGCGAGCGAGAAAAAAGCGCTGCAGAACATTGCGTCGCAGATCACGTTTGACTACCTCGATGGTCTTTTCACCAGCGAGGATGTCACTGAATTTCACGGCAAGCTGGCCGACCTGCCGCATATTGAACTGACGCTCGATGAAACCCTTCCACGCAGCCTGACCGACCGCACGCCCCCCCACCTTTTCTAAGTCACAGGCAAGCCAGTCTTGCCATTCCAGTCCAGATCCTGGATTTGCCGCACAATCCCGACGACGCCCGCGCCCGACATCAAGATTGAAACGCGCGGCATTCTCAAGGATCGAGCGATGGACTATCTGACAAGCCTGAAAGTGTTCCGGGCGGTCGTGGAGGCGAAAAGCTTCACGCGCGCCGCCGATCTGCTTGGCGTCTCGCCGCCGGTTGTATCGCGTGCCATCTCCACGCTCGAGCAGCGGCTCGGTAACCGGCTTTTTCATCGCACGACCCGACATATATCGCTGACGGAAACCGCCGAGAAGTTTTTCGAGGGTTGCTCGCGCGTGCTCGATGAACTCGATGCGCTGGAAACGCAGGCGTCGAACCGTGCCAGCGATCCAAGCGGCAACCTGCGCGTGGTTTCCCATACCACGGCGACATTGAGCCGCCTTGTGCCGCTGCTCGCCACCTTTCGACGCCGCTATCCGCTGGTCGGCGTGGATGTCACCTTGACCGAGCGTCCCGTCGATCTGGTCGCCGATGGTTACGATCTCGGCATCGTGCTGCCTTTCATGCTGACCAGCGACACCACCGTCACGCGCCTGCTTGAACGCATCCCGCTTGTGATCGTGGCCACGCCCGAATACCTGGCGGACAAGCCGCGGCCCATTCATCCCGCGGACCTGGCGGCACATGAGTTCGTCGCCATGCACCCGTCGATCCGCAAGCACATGCTGACGTTCCGCATGGGCGACGGCGAAGAATTGACGGTGCAGACCAAGGCCGACATGACATCGAATAATGCGCTGCTTAACCGCGGCCTCGTGTTGCAGGGACTTGGCGTGGGCGTGCTGCCTTTTGCGCTGGTGCGCGACGAGCTTGCGGCCGGCATGCTGGTTTCGCTGATGGACGACTTCGAGATAATCGATGGCGCCATCGAGATCCGTCTCGCCTACAGCAGCCGGACCTTGTTGCCGGCCAAGGTGCGGGCGTTCATCGAGCATGCATCCGAGTTTTTCGAAGTCTGAAGCGTCAGTTTTCATCCTCCTTTTGCATCGATTCCATTTCATTGTTGACTGATTCGACATCAATTTGATGTGCGCGATGACGGTTGACTAGGTGCATATACACACTTAGTCTGTGCACATGCACACCCGTCCACCCCGACACGATGACTGTTTTGCCCTCCGGCAGGCCGCACGCCATATCTCGCAGCTTTACGAGCGGCATCTCTCGGCGGCCGGCATGACGCCGACGCAATTCAGCATCGTGTCGGCGCTGGAACGCGCGCCCGACATGACGATGGCCGAGCTCGCGCAAGCAATGGTGATGGAACGCACGACAGTCGTTCGCGTGCTGCAGCCGTTGTTGCGCAACGGTCTGGTATCGGCGGAACTGGGCGGTCCGTGCCAGCGGCGGCTGCAACTCACGCTCACACAGATTGGCCAGGCCAGGCTCGCCGATGCACTGCGCCACTGGCATGCGGCGCAGGAAGAATTCGAAGCGAAGTTCGGGCGGCGTCAGGCCGCGCGCCTGCGGCGCGAACTGTTCCGGCTGACGAGCGAATGACCACGCGCTTAAAAGATATCCGACGCAACCAACAGGAAACGACATGACCACGCCTTCCACGCCGCTTGCGTCCACCGCATCTCCCGCCGTTGAAGGAGGCGCCCGGCGCTCGTTCCGGATCGGCTGGATGCCGGCGGCGATCATCGTCGTGCTGGTCGTGGTGGCCGCTGCCGCCACTTACTGGTACACCGTGCTGCGTTTTGTCCAGAGCACCGATGACGCCTATGTAGGCGGCAACGTCACCGTCATGGCGCCGAAGGTGAATGGTTTCGTGACCGAGTTGCTGGTCGCCGACAACCAGCGCGTGAAGGCCGGACAAGTGCTGGTCCGCCTAGATTCCCGCGACTACGATGCCCGTCTCGCCCAGGCCGACGCCGACCTGAAGAGCGCACGTGCATCGGTTGATGAACTGGTTGCGCGGCAGCAACTGCAGGCCGCCGTGATCAACCAGAGTCAGGCGCAGGCGCGGGCGTCGTCGGCGGAAGTCACGCGCAGCGCGTCGGATCAGGTGCGTTATCGGCAACTGGTGAAGGACGAGGCGGTATCGAATCAGGTAGTCGAACGTGCCGATGCGGACTTTCTCAAGGCCCGCGCGACGCTTGACAACAGCAACGCCGCAACGCTTGCCGCCACCCGTCAGCTCGCCGTGCTCGCCGCACAGGTCGAAGACGCGAAAGCAAAGGTGGCGACCGCCGTCGCGTTGCGTCGCGTTGCCGAGTTGAATGTGGAATACACGACCATTCGCGCGCCGGTCGATGGCTACGTAGGCAACCGCACGGCGCGCGTCGGCATGCTCGCAAACACGGGCGCGGCGCTCCTGACCGTCGTCCCGGCGGACGGCCTTTGGGTCGATGCAAACTTCAAGGAGGATCAACTCAAGAAGATGCGCGTGGGTGATCGGGTCGACGTGGCGCTCGATGCCGCGAGCGACGTGATCCAGGGTCATATAGAAAGCCTGGCGCCCGCAACCGGTGCGACGTTCAGCGTGCTACCGCCCGAGAACGCCACGGGCAACTTCACGAAGATCGTGCAGCGCGTACCCGTGCGAATTCGCCTGGACGTGCCGCCCGGCAAGGAGAACGTGCTGCGCGCCGGACTTTCGGCAACGGTCACGGTGCACCTCGGCGGCGTGAGCCATTCATGAACGCCGCGCCCCTCACTCCCGCCGACCAGCCGGTCAAGCAACGCATCTTCGCCTTCGCGCTGATGTGCCTGGGCTTCTTCATGGCGACGCTCGATATCCAGATCGTGGCGTCGTCGTTGAAGGACATCGGCGGAGGCTTGTCCGCAAGCCAGGACGAACTCTCGTGGGTGCAGACGTCCTACCTGATCGCGGAAATCCTGGTGATCCCGATGTCGGGCTGGCTCTCGAAAGTGTTCTCCACACGATGGTTGTTCGTAGCCTCGGCAGTGGGATTCACCATCACGAGCATGCTCTGCGGCCTCGCATGGGACATCAACTCGATGATCCTCTTTCGCGGTCTGCAAGGCGCGCTCGGCGCCGCGATGATTCCCACGGTTTTCACCACGGCGTTCGTGTTGTTCCCAGGCAAGCAGCGCGTGATTGCATCGACGACGATCGGCGCGCTTGCATCGCTCGCGCCGGCCATTGGCCCGGTGATCGGCGGCTGGATCACATCGCAATGGTCGTGGCACTGGCTGTTTTATCTGAACCTCGTGCCGGGCCTTGTCGTTGCCATTCTGGTGCCGAAATTCGTTCATATCGATGAACCGAATCTGGCCTTGCTCAAAAAAGGCGACTACCTGGGCATTGCGCTGATGTCGGGCTTTCTCGGCTGCCTGGAATACGTGCTCGAAGAAGGTCCGCGCAAGAACTGGTTCGGCGATGACGTGATCGTCACCTGTACATGGATCTCCGCCATCTGCGCCTTTCTGTTCCTCGTCCGCGCGTTCACTGCAAAGGATCCTGTCGTCGACCTGCGTGCGCTCGCGGTCCGGAACTTCGCGATCGGCTGTCTGCTTTCGTTCGTGACGGGCATCGGCATCTTCGTTTCGGTGTTTCTCACGCCGTTGTTCCTGAGCCGTGTGCGTGAATTCGATTCGCTGCAGATCGGCATTGCGTTGCTTTCGGTCGGCGTGTTCCAGTTGATGTCGCTGTGCGCATACGCCTACATTTCCCGTCTCGTCGACATGCGCTGGTGCCTTATCTTCGGCATCGTGTGTTTTGGTGTCGGCTGTTATTTCTATGTGCCGCTGACCAACGACTGGGGCTGGCAGCAGTTGTTATTGCCTCAAGCGCTGCGCGGAATCGGACAGCAGTTCCTCGTGCCGCCCGTGGTCACCATGGCGCTTGGTTCGTTGCCGCAATCACGCCTGAAGTCGGCAAGCGGTTTGTTCAACCTGATGCGCAATCTCGGCGGGGCGATCGGCATTGCAGTGAGCGCGACCATGCTCAACGACCGCCTGAATTTCCACTACGAGCGCCTGAGCGAAAGCGTCACGACCGGCAACCCGCAAACCGGGGCATTCCTCACGCGCCAGTTCGCGCATTGGGGGTCGGCGGCCGGCGACGCGTTGAATGCGACCAGCGCCAGCCTTGCGAACCTGCATGCGCTCGTGATGCGCGAGGCGCTCGTCCTTACGTTCTCCGACACGTTCTTCGTACTTTCGATGTGCTTTGCCATCGGCGCAATCAGCGTGATATTCGCGCGGCCAATCGGCGCTGCTCCGCCTTCTCCTGACGCTCATTAAGGTCGATCATGCATAAAAGATTGCTGGCGCTGATGGCGCTGATACCGGGCCTGATGCTCGCGGCATGCG
The DNA here is from genome assembly GCF_053574605.1 of Caballeronia sp. M23-90. NCBI lineage: Bacteria > Pseudomonadati > Pseudomonadota > Betaproteobacteria > Burkholderiales > Burkholderiaceae > Caballeronia > Caballeronia sp. M23-90. The sequence goes on from NZ_JBSIPA010000275.1 coordinate 6,919, forward strand.
CCGTTCAACCCGCGCAGCACGCGGATCTGCCATCGACGGTAAAGACGGTTGCGCCCGAAAACTGGAGCGTCGATGCACCCCAGGACAACGCCGATACCGCCGCATGGTGGCTGCAATTCGGCGACCCGGTGCTGCACGAACTGGTGGCGTCGGTGCTGAGCCAGAACCTCGATGTGCAAGCGGCGATCGAGCGCGTGAAACAGGCGCAGGCCGTCACCACGCAACGTCGTGCGGTGCTTTTGCCCGAGCTCGACGCCACTGCGACGGCCGCGAACACCCGCCAGAACGCGCCGCCGCCTTTGGGTTACGTACGTGATGCAGGGTTTGGCGTCGCGCTTGGCTGGGCGCCCGATGTCTTCGGCGGAGAACGCCTCGAATTACTGGCGGCAGAAGCGCAACTGACCGGCCGTCAACACGCCGTCGATGAACTTCGTCTCGCGCTCGCGGCAAACACGGCATCGGCGTATGTCGATCTCCGATGGGCGCAAAGCGAGCAGAAGATCCTGCAAGACAACGTCGCCATCCGCGAACGCGCGCTCAAACTCACGCAAGAACGCATGCAGTACGGACTCTCCACGCGGCTCGACGTAGCCCGTGCGCAGAATCAGTTAAGCGAACTGCAATCGCGCTTGCCGCGGGCGGCATCGACGATTCAGCATCAGTTAAGCCTGATCGCGGTGTACTCGGGGCGCACGCCCGAATCGGTCGATACCCTCGTGCTCGCCACGCCGGCTGCAATCCCGACGCCGACCGATACCGTGCCGCAAATGCTGCCGTCAGAAGCGCTGTTGCGTCGTCCCGATGTCCGCAGCGCCTACGCCGAACTCACGCAGCGCGCGGCGGAAGTCGGCGTGGCGAACGCGAATCGCTATCCGAAGTTTTCGCTGCAACTGACTGATGGTTTGCTGGCAGCGTCGTACGTCGGCCTGCCTACGCTTACCGACAACCTTTTCAGCGCCGCGCTCAACGCAACGAGCCCGATCTTCAACGCGGGGCGCATCACCGCGGGTATCGAACAGAGCGAAAGCCGCATGCGGGAATCCGATCTGCGCCTTCGGCAGACCATGCTGCAGGCGTTGAAAGACGTGGAAGACACGCGCAGCGATCTCGTCAGCACGTCGGAGCAGGCAGATCGTTTGAAAGACGCGCTGCAGTCATCCGACCAGTCGCTGCGGCTTTCCACGCAACTGTACAAGGGCGGCGCGAGCGGTTTCCTCGATGTCCTCGCGGCGCAGGACGCTTACCTGAAAGACTCGGACGCGTTGAATCAGGCGAAGCGCGAGCACGCGCTTGCGGCGGTTGCGCTCTACCGTTCGCTTGGCGGCGGATGGAGCGAGACACGGCAGGAATGATGCTCTCAGGACGCCTCGGGTAACATCGGGCATCTTCCGCCCCACGATGCTCGACCCGCGCATGGCACTCAAAAACCTCCTGAGACGGCTTGACCTCACCACGCTGCAACTATTCCTCGCTGTCTACGAGGAAGGCACGCTCACACGCGCTGCTGAGCGCGAGGCGATCGCCGTTTCGGCTGCAAGCAAACGTCTGCTGGAACTCGAACAGGCCGTGGGCGCAGCGCTGTTTGTTCGTCGCGCGCGCGGCATGGAACTCACGCCGGCCGGAGAAACGCTGCTGCACCACGCACGCCGCGTGTTGCGCGATGTCGAGAATATCGGCATCGAACTTGCCGAGCATGCAACTGGCGTGCGCGGTTATGTGCGGATGATGGCGAACCTCTCGGCTATCGTCGAATTCTTGCCGGAAGACCTGCGCGCTTTCTTTTCGATGAACGAACGCATCAAGCTCGACCTGGAAGAGCGGCCGAGCAGCGGCGTGGTGGAGGGCATAGCCGACAGCCTCGCCGATGTCGGCATCTGCTCGGGCGAAGCGGATACCCGTGGACTGCATGTGTCGCATTATCGGCACGATTCGCTCGTTGTCGTGATGCGCGAGGATCACGCGCTCGCGAGTCGCGAAAAGGA
>NZ_JBSIPA010000276.1:0-8878 GCF_053574605.1 Caballeronia sp. M23-90
TGGCGCGCGTCCAAGCAGCACGCCGCTTGCGCCCAACGCGACCGCTTTCAACGCATCGCTGCCGCGCCGCACGCCGCCATCCACCAGCACGGTCATGTCGCTGCCGACCGCGTCCACGATTCCCGGTAAGACCTCAATGGGCGCAAACGTGCTGCCCAATTGCCGGCCGCCATGATTCGATACAACGATGCCATCTGCCCCATGCTTCAAGGCGAGCGTTGCATCGTCGGCGCTCATCACGCCCTTGACGATCACCTTGCCAGTCCAGTGCGCGCGGACCCAATCGAGGTCGGTCCATCCGAGGTTCAGATCCATCTGCCGGCTCAGCATGGCCGAATGACGCGATAAATCTGCGCGCTCACCCACGCTCTTCGCGATGTTCTTGAGTTGCAGCGAACCGGAGCGCGCCATTTGCATCGACCAGTGCGGATGCATCATGCAATCGGCAATGAGCTTCGGCGTCAGCCTCAACGGCAGTTTGAATCCGTTGCGCGTGTCGTGGTCGCGCTTGCCGTGCACGGGGACATCGACGGTGAGAAGAAGCGTCGAGTAACCTGCAGCGCTCGCGCGCCGCATGATGTCTTCGGCAATGCCTCGATCCTGTTGCACATAGAGCTGCATCCACAAGTCGCCTTGCGGCGCGGCGGCGCGCACGTCTTCGAGCAGCGACGTGGAAGCCGTCGATAGCGCGAACGGCAAACCCGCGCGGCTCGCCGCCTGAGCGAGAAGTTCATCGGCGCGCGGCCAGAACAGGCCGTTCAAACCCGTCGGCCCGACGATCATCGGCGCGGCGGCTTCACGCCCGAAAAACTGTGTTGCCGCCGAACAAATGGACACGTCCTTCAACACGCGCGGCTTGAAAAGCCACTGCTTGTAGGCGTCCGTATTGCGCTTCAACGCATCGCCGTCTTCTGCACCGCCATCGAGATAATCGAACGCCAGGCGCGACAAACGCCGGCGTGCAGCAAGCCGGTAATCCGCTACCGATGAAACCATTCAAGCTCCCTGATTCGATTGCACTACAATCGTGATAATCACAATCCGATACTTTCAGAAGCCCAACAAGCATGGTCAAAAGCGCTGCCGGCAAGCCAGAAGAGTTAGCCGAGAAAGAGACTCAGCGCTCGTCGCTGTTTGTCGGATCGACCGAAAAAGCCTTCCAGGTCCTGCACGCGTTCGACGGTCCGAGCCGCCACATGACGCTCGTCGATATTGCACGCGCCTCCGGTCTCGATCGCAGCGCCACGCAGCGCCTCGTGCACACACTCGAAGTGCTCGGCTATCTGTATCGTGTGCCGGAAACGCGTAACTACGGCCTGACCACCAAGGTGCTGCAGTTCTCGTACAACTACGTGCGTGCGAACGAACTCATCGACAAAGCCTCGCCGTATCTTCTGGACATCAGCCGCCGGCTTGGCGAAACCACCAACCTCCAGGAACTCGACGGCCACGAGATCGTGTTTGTGGCGCGCTTTCCGGGGCAGCATCTGGTGAACATCGACATCGTGGTCGGCGCGCGTTTGCCGGCCATGTTCACGGCGTCGGGCATTGCAATCCTGTCGCGCCTTTCCGACGAACGCGTGCGCGAGATCCTCTCGCAAACCCGGCTCGATCCGATCACGCATTACACCGAAACCAACCCCGAGAAGCTGCTGGAACGCGTGCGTAAAGTCGCGCGGCGCGGTTATGCGGTGATCGAAAACGAAACCGTGCTCGGCGATATTTCCGTGGCCGCGCCGGTGACCGATCACGGCGGCATGGCGGTCGCCGCCATCAACATCTCGGTGCCGACGTCGCGCTGGTCTATCGAACGCGTTGAAGCCGAGCTCGCGCAGCACGTGCAGGTCGCCGCGACTTCCATTTCGAAGGCGCGGCTTTCCGGCTACAAGCGCTGAGCGTTCACTTCAAAGCTTGCGTTCGAACAGATCGAGCTGCTTTTCGAGTTCGGCGCGCAGATTCGCCGACAACGCCGGGTCCGCCTGAATCAGCGGCGCGAGCATGTCGGGCGCGTGGACATCGATAAGATCCATCACCGACTTCATCGGACCGGGGTTGGTCTCGGCGAACGCCAGGTTCATCAGCGGGATCAGCGAGCGATGCAGCGCGAGCGCATCCTGGGTCTTCCCTTCGCAAGCGAGGTCATAGATCCTTTTCCATGCGGTCGGCAACAGCGTCGCTGTCACCACGATGCCACCGCGCGCCCCGGCCGCCACATGCAGCGGAAACAGCGTGTCTTCGCCGCTCAGAACAGCGAACGATTCATCCACGCCCGCGACCGTGCGCAGGAAGTGCCACATGTCCGTGTTGCACGCCTTCATGCCGATGATCCGCTCGTGCTTCGACAACTCGTGCAGCACTTCGGGCGCAATCGAGATCCGCGTGCGATACGGGATCTCATAGATGAGGATGGGCAGCGGCGATTCGTCGGCGTATCGCAGGAAGTAATCGCGGATGCCGCCTTGTGTCGGGTTCGTGTAGTACGGCGTCAGCACGAGCAGAGCGTCGGCGCCGGCCGCGGCGAAGTCCTTGCCGGCTTGCATGGCATCGTGATAACCGGGATCGAGCACGCCCGCGATCACCGGGATCTTGCCCGCTGCTTCCTTCGCCGTGATCTCGGCCATGCGAATGCGTTCCGCACGCGAAAGCGCGCCGTATTCGCCGGTGCCGCCGAGCGGTACCACGCCATCCACGCCTTGCTTCAGCAGATAGCGCATCAGGGCGCGGGCGGCATCGGCGTTGATCGTGTCGTCAGGATTGACGGGTGTTGGAATGGCCGGAAAAACGCCACGCAGTTGTTGAGCTGAAAGCATGAGTAAGTCCTGTAAAACGATGGTTTTCAAGAAGCAAGGCTGCGTCGGCGCAAGCGGTCAGCGACCCAGATCAGCACCGCAATGAACGCAAACAAACAAGTCGATACCGACGCAATGACCGGCGAAATCTGCATGGTGATTTCGTCCCAGAACTGCTTGGGCAAGGTCGTGCTCAAGCCGCCCGACGAGAACAGCGCGATGGTGAGTTCATCGAAGGACGTCGCGAACGCGAACAGGAACGACGACATCAAGCCCGCGCCGAGGATCGGGAAGGTGACGCGGCGCAACGTGGCCCACGGACGCGCCCCCATGCTTTGTGCAGCGAGGTCGAGGCGGGTGTCGTAGTTGCGCAGCACGGCCATCATGGTGATCACCACATAAGGCACGGCGACGACCGTATGCGCCAGCACGAGCCCATACGCCGAACCGATCAGCCCGATCTTCGCGAAGAAATAGAACACGCCGACTGCGATGATCATGCGCGGCACGACGATGGGCGCGAGCACGAACGCAAGCATTGCGGCCTTGCCTTTCATGCCGCCGCGCACGAGCAGGAAGGCGGCGGGCGTGCCGACCAGCATCGAGAGAATGCCGGTGCCGATACCCACGAGCATTGAACGCGTGATGGCCTGCATCCATAGCGGCGAATCCGCGATCTGCCGATACCACTGCAACGAGAATCCATGCGGGGGCCATGCGAGACCGGAAGCAGAATCGAAGGAAAGCGGGATCATCAGGAACGCGGGCGCGCTCAGGAACACCAGCAGCAGGATCACGACTACACGCAGACTGAGGCTTGCGCCAACAGTTGCGCGTCTGCGGCGTTTCGGAAGCAGGCCGATGACAAAGTCGGTCGCGTTGCCGAGTGTCGTCAGGATGAAATCGCCGAGCTTGCGGCCGAATCCGCCGCCGTGTTTCGGGCCGCGCGCGGAGGAGCCGCCCGCCATTGTCGAGAGTCCGACCAGGCGGTCGTAGATGAGGAACACGATCAGCACTACCGCCAGCAGCAACACGGAGATCGCGCCCGCGAATCCCCAGTTCAACGCCTGCATCACCTGGTCGATGATCAATTGCGTGATCATTGTCTGATGGCGTCCACCGAGCAGCGTAGGCGTAATGAAAAAGCCGATGGCGGTCACGAAAACCATCAACGCGCCCGCTGCAACGCCCGGCAGCGACAACGGGAAATACACCTTCCAGAACACGGTTCCCGGACGAGCGCCGAGTGTGGCTGCGGCGCTCGGCAAACGCCGGTCGATGTTCTCCATGACCGACAACATGGTCAGCACCGCGAGCGGCATCAGCGCGTGAACCATGCCGACGATCACAGCGGAAAAGTTGTAAAGCAGGTTCAACGGCCGGTCGATGATCCCCAGTCCCATCAGCACCTGATTGATCACGCCATTGCGCCCGAGCAGCACGACCCACGCAAACGTGCGCACTAGAAAGCTGGTCCAGAAGGAAAGCAGGACCCAGAAGAGAAGGCGGTTCTTGCGCTCCCGCGTCAGCGATGAAATCAGATACGCGATCGGATATCCGGTGAGCACGGAAAAGAACGTCGTCCAAAGGGAGACCTTCAGCGTGATCAGCAACACATCCACATAGACCGACGATGCAAACAGCCGCTTGTATTCCACGAGCGTGAAACCGGTGCCGTTATGCACGCTCAACAGCAGCAGTTGCCCGACGGGGTACACCAGCATCACGAGCAGCAGGATCACGATCGGCGCACTCATCGCACCGGGGCGCAGCCATGCGCGCCATCGTGCGGGACGCTGCGGCAGTGCGTCGGGACGCGGCTGTTCGGCAATCAGGGCGGAGCGATTCATTTTTTACCCCGCTATCGCGACAGCGTCCGCAGTCAGCCACGAAAGCCCGAGCGTCTGCCCGATTTCGTACTGGCTGCCGAGCCGGTTGGTCGGAAATGCGGCGACGAGCGGCGGTGCATCGGTGACATGCGACTGCAGATAAAGCTTGGTCATGCTGCCGGTCACCATGATGTCGGTGAGTTTCGCCGACAAGGTGCCGCCGTTGATGAACCCTGCCGGCGGTCCATCGTGGATCTGCAGGTTTTGCGGACGGAGCATCAGCTTCACGGACTTGCCGTCGCGGATCACGGCGTCGTACGCCATCGCGTTCACATTCGCGCCCCCTTGCACGCTGATCCGGACTTCATCGCCCGTGCGGCCGGTCACGACTGCATCGAGCAGATTCGATTCACCCAGGAAGTCCGCCACGAACACGCTCTTCGGCCGGAAATACAGATCCGCCGGCGAACCAAGTTGCGCGATCGATCCCGCGTTCATCAGGCAGATGCGATCGGACATGGTCATCGCTTCTTCCTGGTCGTGCGTGACGTACACAATCGTCGTTCCCAGATCGCGATGAATCCGCTTGATCTCAAGTTGCATCTGGTCGCGCAATTTCTTGTCGAGTGCGCCGAGCGGTTCGTCCATCAGGATGATCGATGGCCTGTACACCATGCAGCGTGCAAGCGCGATCCGCTGCTGCTGGCCGCCCGACAATTCGCGCGGATACCTCCCTGCGACATGCGGCAGGTGCACCATCTCCAGCGCCTGCATGACCTTCTCGCGCGTGGCCTTTGCATCGGTCTTGCGCATCTGCAACGGGAACGCGACGTTTTCCGCGACCGTCATGTGCGGGAACAGCGCATAGTTCTGAAACACCATGCCGATGTCCCGTTCATACGGCGCGCCATATGTCACATCGACGCCGTTGATGCGCACCTGGCCATCGTCCGGTTGCGACAAACCGGCGATAAGACTCAGCAACGTGGTCTTGCCCGAACCGCTCGGTCCGAGCAGGGTCAGGAATTCGCCCTGGGCGACGTCGAGATCAATGGGAGCGAGCGCCACGAAGTCACCGTAGCGCTTGCAGAGTCCCGTGATTTGAAGGTTCGAGGCAGACATGGTGATGGCATCCCTTGCTATGAAACGCGGTGACTGAAACGAGGCTCAGGTCAAGATCCAGCTATTGAACTTTTCGAGCGCGACGCTTTGCTTTTCCTGCCAGAATTTCGCATCGATATGCAGGCCGTTCTTCATGTTTTCCGGGAAGGTCGGGCAATTCTTCGCGATCTCCGGCTTGATGAAGTTGAACGCTTCGGGCTGCGTGACACCGGCAGGGAAGTACTCGACGAGCGCGGCCTGACGCTTCGGATCGGACGCGAACTTGATGAACTCGCGGCAGGCCGCGGCGTTCGGCGTGCCCTTGAGGATCGACCAATTGTCGCAGCCCCAGATGTTCTGGTTCCACACGATCGCCACCGGCGCGCCATTTGCAATGGCCGATTGCGCCCGCGATACCCACGTGCTGATCATGTCGACTTCACCCGAACCGAGCATCTGTTCGACTTGCGAGCCCGTCGTCCACCACACGTCCACATGCTTGGAAATCTTGTCGAGACTCGCGATGCCTTTGTCGAAGTCGACCGGATACACCTGCGATGCCGGCACGCCGCCGCCCATCAGCGCTTCTTCGAAGGTATCGAACGGATATTTACGCAGGCCGCGACGGCCCGGAAAGTCCTTCACGTTCCACATGTCGGCCCAGGACGCCGGGGCCTTGCGTCCCTTGAACGCATCCGTACGATACGCAAGCACGGTCGTATAGACGTTCGTGCCGACCCCATACGGCGACATGTATTGCGAGGGAATCTTGGCGATCATCGGGTCCGCTTCCAGACCGTGCTTCTCCAGATATTCCTTGCCGCCGCCCGTAAGCAACAGGATTGCCGGCTGGCTGATCTTCGCCATGTCCCACGTGTAGCTGCCGGTCTCGACCATGCTCTTGATCTGCGCGGTCGGTTCGGCGTTGGCCTGCACGCCGACGACTTCAATGCCGGTATTTTCCGTAAATGGCTTGTAGAAAACGGCGCCATACGCTTTGGTGTAGATGCCGCCGTCGTCACGAATCACGATCCGTTTGCTCGCCGCGCGCGACGGCGTCCAGACGAACGGGAACGCGACCGCAGCCGCACCGGCGGCGGCAGTCTTGATGACCGTGCGGCGGCCGGGATTTTGAATCGCTTGAATCTCATCGCGTGCGGGCTGCTTTTTCATGTCGGCTCCAAGTGTGGATAAAAACAGAAACGCCAGGGGTGCGGATGTCCGGGCTTCTTTGTTGGCGGCCCGGATCAGGTTGGGTCGCTCAGGGAATCAAGCGTCCCGGATTGAAAAGATTCTGCGGATCGAGCGCGGTCTTCACGGCGCGCATCAGACCCAGTTCCGCCGATGACTTGTAGTGCGCCATCTCGGGCAATCCGGTTTGCCCGACGCCATGCTCGGCGCTGAAGGTGCCGTGCAGTTCGTGCGCGACATCGTTCACGCAGCGGCGCATGGCGTTGGCCATCGACGTGGGATCGGGCAGTTCGCGCCAGGCATCGAAGGTGAAGAAGGGAATGAAATGCGCGTTGCCGTCGCCGAGATGGGCGACCACGAGAACGTCGAGCGCCGGGACGATTTCATGCACTGCGGCCGTCGCCCGTTCTATAAACACCGGTACCGCCGAAACCGGCACCGCACAATCCGTCGTGAGGCCCACGCCGCCCTTCTTGTTCGCCTCGGACACGCTGTGGCGAATCTCCCAGAGCGTCGCGCGCTGTGTTTCGTTGCTGGCGAGGATCGCGTCGTGAATCAGGCCCTGTTCGGCGGCATGTTCGAGCGTTTGCTGGAGCAGGGCGGCCATTTCGTCGCCGCCGCCGGTATCCGCGAGTTCGACGAGCACATGCCACTCGTGCAGTTCGCTGAGAGGATTGCGCCGCCCCGGCACATGTTCGATAACCAGTTCCAACTGGCGCCGGTTGATCATCTCGAACGCGCTCAGGCGCGATCCGCATGCGGCCTGGAACATGCCGAGGATCTGCAGCGCGGCGGCGGGATCGACCGGCGCAAACCATGCGAGCGCATGTTGCGTGGGCAGCGGATGCAGCTTGAGCGTGGCCGCCGTGATGATCCCGAGCGTGCCTTCCGTCCCGATAAACAAGTGTTTCAGATCCAGGCCCGTGTTGTCCTTGCGCAAGGCGCGCAGGCCGTTCCAGATGGTGCCGTCGGCGAGGACGACTTCCAGGCCCAGCACGTTGTCGCGCGTGTTGCCGTAGCGCACGACACCCGTGCCGCCGGCGTTCGTCGACAAATTCCCACCAATCTGGCACGAGCCTTCTGCTCCAAGGCTTACCGCGTAGAGCCGGTTTTCCGCCGCCGCCGCGTCCTGCACGGTTTTGAGCACGCAACCGGCTTCCACTTCCATCGAACCGTTGGCGGCGTCGATATGACGGATGCGCCGCATCCGCGCGAGATTGACGATGACAGGCGCCACGCCTTCGTTTCGGGGAATGGCGCCGGCGCAGAGGATCGCTGTATCGGAGAGATACAGCGGATCGCGACCCTCGCCCGGCCGCACGACTTCCAGACGCGGCAATGGCTCCCGCGTGAAGCCTTCCACGAGCGTGAGGTCAGCGGGACTCAGCCGCGCAATCAGATCAGTAAGCGGTGGCTCGGGACCATCGTGCAACTCACGCACGATCGCGTAACGGTACGGCGAAGCGATCAGCACTTCTCCCGCGCCGGCGGCGCGAAACCGTGCGCTGTCCTTGCCCGGCGGTTCCAGATCGATCGAATGATGGCTGTGTTTCACCACGTTCACAATCAGGCCGCGCGCCTGGAACCAGGGCAGGAGCGCTTCAATCAGCGTGGTCTTGCCTTGTCCCGAACGCCCGCAGATTCCGAAGATGTGCAGCTTTGCCGCCGCTTGCGTCATATCGCTTTCCCGTCTTTCCAACCCTTGATATCCGCGCGCGCTACTGCTTCGGTGACATAGCGCTGTTCGGCAAGGTCGCGCAGTGCGAGCGACATGGCTTCGCGGATACGCAACTCGACCTGTTCGAACGGCAATATTCTGCCCGGCGATTTTTCGTGAACGCGGACAATATGAAAACCGAATTCCGTTTCCACGAGCGCAGGGCAGAGCGTGCCGGCGGGCGCGGCGAATACCGCGCGCTCGAATTCTGCCACGGTATCGCCGCGGCCGATTTCTCCGAGCGCGCCGCA
>NZ_JBSIPA010000277.1:0-8846 GCF_053574605.1 Caballeronia sp. M23-90
CGCCGCGGCCAGCGCGCCAAGCGACGAGATCGAAGGCATGTACGCGCATCTCGAACAGGCGCTGGTCGCGCTCGATTTCCTCGATCCGGCCAACCCAAAGAAGCTGATGTCGCGTTTGAGGCGCCTCCCGCTTCGGTCCCGAGCGCCGCGGCCAGCGCGCCAAGCGACGAGATCGAAGGCATGTACGCGCATCTCGAACAGGCGCTGGTCGCGCTCGATTTCCTCGATCCGGCCAACCCAAAGAAGCTGATGTCGCGTTTGAGGCGCCTCTTTTCGCGCACGGGGCTGGAGCACGAAGAAGTGAATATCCTGCGCGGAATCGCCAAGCACATTCTTCTGCGGGTCAAGCGCTGAGCGAGTTCAGACCGTGCTGCCAGCGGGGGCATCGGAGCGTTTCCGAACGGCTCGTCCTACAATCTGCACAAAACAAGCTATCGATTCCCGGATTCGTGCTGAGCCATACGGCCGTGCGTTTTCGCAATAAACCCCGCAGATCACCGACCGAGCCACGCCATGTTCAGCCGACTTCGTGAAGACATTGCCGCCATCCGCGAGCGCGATCCCGCCGCCCGCAGCGCGTGGGAAGTCGTGACGTGTTACCCGGGCTTTCACGCTGTCGTACTGCACCGGATCGCGCATGCGTCGTGGGTGTCGGGCGGGCGCTGGTTCGGGCGCTTCGTCTCGCAGTTCGCGCGTTTCTTGACAGGCATCGAAATCCATCCGGGCGTGACGCTCGGCCGACGCGTGTTTATCGATCACGGGATGGGCGTGGTGATCGGGGAAACAGCGGTTATCGGCGATGACTGCACGATCTACCAGGGCGTCACGCTCGGTGGCACGTCGCTCGAGCGCGGCGCGAAACGGCATCCGACGCTCGAACGGGGCGTGATCGTCGGCGCGGGCGCGAAAGTGCTCGGCGGATTTACGGTCGGCGCTGACGCGAAGATTGGTTCGAACGCGGTCGTGGTGAAGCCTGTTCCGGCGGGCGGAACGGCGGTGGGCAATCCGGCGCGCGTCGTCATGCCGGCGACCGCGAAGCCAGTTGAGAAAGACTGCACGCCCGAGCGTTCCGCCTTTTGCGCGTACGGAATCACGCCGAACGCCGATGACCCCGTCTCGCTCGCCATTCACGGCCTGATCGATCATGCGTCGACGCAAACGCACCGGGTGGATGAGATCGTCGCGGCGCTGGACAAGCTGGGTACACGCATCGATGCCATCAGCGGCGTGGATAACGCGGCGTTCATCGACTTGAAGCGGCTTTCGGATGTGATGAAAGGCGAAGCGGCGCGTCGTTAGAAGCTGACTAAAACCCGTTACAGCGGCAGCGCCCGGATTCCCTCGGCGTCCACGCGCAGATAACCGCCGCGTGGCTCGCCATGATCGAGTTCCCAATCGGGCATGACCCATCGGACGCCATCGTTTTCATGATGCCGCGCAGGCAAGTGCGTGTGGCCGTGAATCATCGTATGCGTGCCGGTGCTGGCGAACAACTGCGCCACGGCGCTTCGCGTCACGTCGTATTTGGCCTGCACGGGGCGCATCCGTCCATCTTCGCTCGTTGACCGCATGCGTTCCGCAATCGATAACCGCAGCTTCAGCGGCAAGCTCAGGAACACCTGCTGCGCAACCTGATTACGCGCAAAACGGCGAAAGCGCTGGTACGCGGGGTCATCGGTGCAAAGCGCGTCGCCGTGCGCGACCACGATCCGCGTGCCGAATGCAGTGATGACGAAAGGATCGGGCAACGACATCGCGCCGGCCGCGCGCATGAAACGCTTGCCGAGCAGGAAGTCGCGATTTCCGTGCATCACGTACAAGCCGATGCCACGCTCGGACAACGTATGCATCAGCGCCGTCATGCGCCGCGCGAACGCCGCGCGCGGACCTTGCACGGACGCCGCGAGCACGTCGTCGCCAACCCAGAATTCGAACAGATCGCCGAGGATGAAAACCGAGTCTGCGTCGTTCGCCGTTACTTCGACGAAATGCTCGAACGCCGCCACCGTCTTCGGAATGGCGTCGCTCAGATGGAGATCGGAAATGAAAAACAGCGGGCGCGCTGTAGCATGCGCGCCCGCTGTTTCCATTGAATCGATCAAGCCGTGCGTCAAGTCAGTCATTCACCGACTACAACAGCCTTCTCGATCACGACGTCATCCGCCGGCACGTCTTGATGAAAACCCTTCGAGCCGGTCTTCACCTTGCGGATCTTGTCGACGATATCCATGCCGTCCACGACCTTGCCGAACACCGCATAACCCCAGCCTTGCGACGTCGGCGCCGTGTGGTTCAGGAACTCGTTGTCGCCCACGTTGATGAAGAACTGCGCGGTCGCCGAATGCGGATCGTTCGTGCGTGCCATGGCGAGCGAACCGACTTCGTTCTTCAGGCCATTGTTCGCTTCGTTGTCGATGGGTGCGTCCGTCGGCTTTTGCGTCATGCCCGGTTCGAAGCCGCCGCCCTGGATCATGAAACCGTCGATCACGCGATGGAACACGGTGTTGTCGTAGTGACCTTTCTTGACGTAGTTCAAGAAATTCTCGACGGACTTCGGCGCCTTTTCAGCGTTCAGTTCGATCTTGATGATGCCGTGATTCGTATGGAGTTCGACCATGATGAATTCCTTTCCTTTTCAAGAGTTGTTGGAGCATTACGCGACGCGCACGGCGTATGCCTGCTGCTGCAGCTTTTACTTTCCGACCACGCTGGCGGACTCGATCACGACGTTCGATTGCGGCACATCGCCCATGGGACCGCGCGTGGTGGTGGGCGTGGCTTCGATCTTCTTGACCACGTCCATGCCGGAGACGACCTTGCCGAACACGGCATAACCGTTGCCGTCGCCGTTGGGGTAATCGAGGCCGGTGTTATCGACGGTATTGATGAAGAACTGCGACGTGGCCGAGTTCGGATCGCTCGTGCGGGCCATCGCGAGGGTGCCGGTGCTGTTCTTCAAGCCGTTCTTGCTTTCAAGCGGAATGGGCGCGCGCGTGGGCTTCTCAGCGAAGCTCGTGGTATAGCCGCCGCCCTGGATCATGAAGCCCGGAATCACACGATGAAAGATCGTTCCGTTGTACTGGCCGGACTTCACATAATCGAGAAAGTTGGCGACGCTCTTCGGCGCCTTTTCAGGATAAAGCTCGACCTTGATGTCGCCTTGCGATGTCTTGAGCAGCACGTTCGGATGAGCGGCCGCCGGCGACGACTGGGCAAAAGCAGGCGCCTGGGCGATGAGTGCAGTGCTGCCGAGCGCCAACAACAAACTTTTCATGAGCAATCGATCCTCTGGTTGGAGCTGCATCGTGTGGCGGTCTGTACGGACATCCGGACCTGCGCGGTCTGGATGTCCGTACACGCCGGGTCACGGTTTCGAAGGTGCGAAATAAGGCGTGTTCGAGAGTGGCACGCTGGGTCCGCCGAACGGCGAATAAAGCGGTGCGGACATGTCCGTGGATGACGAGGACGAGCCTGTCGTGCCCGAATTCGGCGCGTTCCAGTCACCGTTGTTTGACGTCGCCGCCGATGAAGCAGCCACAGGCGCCGAAGCCGCCGGCACACCCGATGCGCCTGAAGCTGCCGCCGCTGCTGCAGCAGCCGCTTCCGGACGACGCCGCGGCGGAGGTGAAACGATCTTTTGAATATCGCCCACGCGCTGCGCGGTCAGCGGGCTTCTCGAGCCGAGCGTCTGAGCGCGCTTGTACGATTCGCTTGCGAGACGCAGATAAAGATCGCCCAGGTTCTCGTATGCAAGCGCGTAGCTTGGATTGGCCTTCGTTGCGGTTTCAAGCGCAACGCGCGCTTCGTCATAACGGCCTTCCTTCGCGTAAAGCGCAGCGAGATTGTTATACGGCTCGGGCAACTCCGGATACGTTTGCGTGAGTTCGGTGAAGGCCGTGATGGCTTCATCGTCCCGGTTCAGGCGCGCGAGGACGGTGGCGCGCTTGAACTTTGCCTGCACGTCGCGCGGATTGGTCGCGAGGCGCGCGTCGAGCTGGATGAGCGCGCTTTGCCATTGCTTCTGGGCAATAGCGGTGTCGATGGCGGGCGTGTCATCTGCAGTGGCGGTGGAGACTTGCGCAAGCGCCGGCATGACCGGCCACAAAGTTGCGCCAAGTCCGAAAGCGGCAGTTGCAAGTGCGGTCGCCGCGAGCTTGGCAACGCTTGGTACGCGGCGGCTGGTAGGTTTCATAGGCTCGTTTCTGAATGTTATACTCCGGCCCATTCTAACAAAACGTCCGCAACGTTCCGTCGAACGTCCGGACAGTCTTTACGCCACTCGCGGCCGCCTCCGTTTTGATTCGCATGACCCGCATGTTTTTGCGGCGCTCTCGCTCCTGTTCCGACGTGCTCTCATCGGGATCGCATCGCTCCGGTTTTTATAGCTGAACATGTCTCTCGCCGTTATGCCATCGTCATTATGTTGCTGCCGGTCATGCTGTCGTTCTAGTTCTTGTCGCCAGCCGATCGCTACCTGTAGCATGATCATCTCGGCGCCGACGTGCAGTTTGCACATTTTGTAAAAGGCGCCTACGTGTGAACCACGTGCCATACGTGGGAAATACGCAGCACGCTCGCCACATTTGGCCAGCAATCGAAACACTCGGATGTCCCGGCCCACGCACCATCGTTTATGAACTCATTGCGCATCTACAACACGCTCGCGCGTGACAAGCAAGCTTTTGTGCCGCTCCGTGCAGGAGAAGTGCGCATGTATGTCTGCGGAATCACGGTGTACGACTACTGTCACGTCGGGCATGCACGCATGATGATCGTGTTCGACATCGTTCAGCGCTGGCTTCGTACGATCGGCTATGACGTGACCTACGTGCGCAACATCACGGACATCGACGACAAGATCATTCGGCGCGCCGTGGAAAACGGCGAATCGATCAAGGCGCTCACCACGCGATTCATTCAGGCCATGTATGACGATCTCGATGCCCTCGGTGTCGAGCGCCCCGACCACGAGCCGCGTGCAACCGATTTCGTGCCGCAGATGCTCGGCATGATCCAGACGCTCGTGAACAACGGCTACGCCTATCAGGCAAGCGACGGCGATGTGAACTATGCGGTGCGCAAATTCGAGGGCTACGGCAAGCTGTCGGGCAAGTCGATCGAGGACTTGCGCGCGGGCGAACGCGTGGCGTCGAACGACGCGAAGCTGGACCCGCTCGACTTCGTATTGTGGAAACGCGCGAAAGAGGGCGAACCGCCCGACACGGGCTGGGACTCTGCATGGGGACGCGGGCGGCCGGGCTGGCACATCGAATGTTCGGCCATGGGCTGCACGTTGCTCGGCGAGCGTTTCGACATTCACGGCGGCGGCCAGGACCTGCAGTTTCCGCACCATGAGAATGAAATTGCGCAGAGCGAGGCGGCGACCGGTGTTCAGTTCGTGAACTACTGGATGCACAACGGCTTCGTGCAGATCGACAGCGAAAAGATGTCGAAGTCGCTTGGCAACTTCTTCACCATTCGCGAAGTCCTCGAAAAATTCGATGCAGAAGTCGTGCGGTTTTTTATTGCACGGGCACACTATCGTTCGCCGCTCAATTACAGCGACGTACATATAGATGATGCACGTGGGGCGCTCACGCGCTTGTACACTGCGCTGAAAGATGTGAACCCGGATACGAATCCGCTCGACTGGAACGAGGCACATGCGCAGCGTTTCCAGGCAGCCATGAACGATGACTTCAATACACCCGTGGCTGTTGCCGTGCTGTTCGAACTGGCGAGCGAAGTGAACCGCTCACGGGATGCCGTGCTCGCGCGTCAGTTGAAGTCGCTTGGCGGCGTGCTCGGCTTGTTGCAGCGCGAGCCGCGTGCGTTCCTTCAGGATGCGCCGGGCAGCAGCAGGAACAACGGCGAGGAGGGCGCTGCCGGCCTCACGCCTCTTGATATCGAAACGAAGATCGCTGCTCGCGTTGCTGCGAAAAAAGCGAAGAACTATGCCGAAGCAGACCGGATTCGCGCTGAGTTGCTCGAGGCCGGAATTGCACTTGAAGACAAACCGGGTGGGTCGACCGAATGGCGTCGTAACTGAACGTCCTTCGCATTTCTTTGATCGACTCACCAGGTAGGAGGCATGATGGCAACGGCCAGAAAGACGCCGGCTAAACGAGCCGCGTCCGGAAGTACCGCAGCGACCGAAACAACGGCTACGCGGCGTGCAAATGTAAAGACATCGACGGCGTCCAAGCCCTTGGCCAAGCGGCTCAATGGCGCGGCCGACGGCGCGGCGGGCAAGACGGCATCGAAGAAACGCGCGGTCAACGGCGCCGCGCATGAAGACGTGTCAAAAGCAAATGCAGCGAATGGCACGACTCGGGCACGCAAGACGGTGCATACGGGCGCGCTTAAGGCGTCGCCGAAGACAGCGAACGGCGACGCGGCCAGGGCGATCGATATCAAGGTCATCGAAGCCGATCTCGCTGCAGACTCTTCGCAAGCGCTCGTGCGCGATCCCCAGGCCGATGGCGCGATCGTCCGGAAGTCGCGCGCCATCACCGCGGAAAAATCGGTCCCGGTGCAAACACCCGGGCTTGCCCCGGAAGCCGCCCGTCCCGAGTATTGGGAAAAGGCATGCGCGGATCTGGTCAAGCGCGACCGAATCCTCAAGAAGCTGATTCCGAAGTTCGGCCCGGTGCACCTCGTGAATCGCGATGATCCGTTCACCACGCTCGCGCGTTCTGTCGTCGGCCAGCAGATTTCGGTGGCCTCCGCGCAAGCCATCTGGAAACGCGTGGAGGTGACGTGCCCCACGCTCGCGCCGCAGCAGTTCATCAAGGTCGGTCCGGCGAAGCTGCAGTCGTGCGGGTTATCGAAGAGAAAGTCCGAGTACATTCTCGATGTCGCCCAGCATTTCGTGTCGGGCGCATTGCACGTGGATAGCTGGACGTCGATGGAAGACGAAGCCGTGATCGCGGAGTTGACGCAGATTCGCGGCATTGGCCGCTGGACGGCGGAAATGTTCCTGATCTTCAACCTGTCGCGCCCGGACGTCCTGCCGCTCGACGACCTCGGCCTGATCCAGGCCATCAGCGTCAACTATTTCAGCGGTGAACCCGTCACACGCAGCGAAGCGCGCGAAGTCGCGGCCAACTGGGAGCCGTGGCGCACCGTCGCGACGTGGTACATGTGGCGCAGCCTTTATCCAGTGCCCGCCGATCACTAAAAAGTATCGTCGGAGTCGTTCGCTATCAGTATTATATAATCGATAGTTTCGACCCGAAATTTAGTGAGGCTGGCGCGGTTAGAATACGCGCTGCCCGATGCTCTAGGATTCGAACATATGAAGACCACTTTTCTGGATTTCGAACAGCCGATCGCTGAACTCGAAGCGAAGATCGAAGAATTGCGCTTTGTTCAGGACGATTCCGCTGTCGATATCTCGGAAGAAATCGAGCGGCTTTCGAAGAAGAGCCAGCAGCTCACGAAAGACCTGTACGCAAACCTGACCCCGTGGCAGGTTTCGCAGATCGCGCGGCATCCGCAGCGTCCGTACACACTCGACTATGTGAACGAGCTTTTCACCGACTTCCACGAACTGCACGGCGACCGCTCATATGCCGACGACCTGGCCATTGTCGGTGGCCTCGCGCGTTTCAACGGCCAGGCCTGCATGGTGATCGGCCAGCAAAAAGGGCGTGACACCAAGGAGCGCGCCGCGCGTAATTTCGGCATGCCGCGTCCGGAGGGGTATCGGAAAGCCGAGCGCCTGATGCGTCTCGCTGAAAAATTCGGGCTGCCGATTTTCACGTTCATCGATACACCCGGCGCCTATCCCGGCATCGGCGCCGAAGAGCGCGGCCAGTCGGAAGCGATCGGGCGCAATCTGTATGTGATGGCCGAGCTGAAGACGCCGATCATCGCGACGATCATCGGCGAAGGCGGGTCCGGCGGCGCGTTGGCAATTGCCGTTGCGGACAGCGTGCTGATGCTGCAGTTCTCTACCTACTCGGTGATTTCGCCGGAAGGCTGCGCGTCGATCTTGTGGAAGAGCGCGGCGAAGGCGCCGGAAGCAGCCGAAGCGCTTGGTTTGACTGCGCACCGGTTGAAGGCGCTCGGTCTGATCGACAAGATCGTGAACGAGCCGCTTGGCGGCGCGCATCGCGATCCGAAGGGCATGGCCGCGTTGCTGCGCCGTGCGTTGGCTGACACGCTGCGTCAGTTCCACGGCATGAACGCACTCGACGTCCGCGCACGCCGGTTCGACAAGCTGATGGCCTACGGCAAGTTCAAGGAAAACCTGCCGGGTGCGTGAGCGGCAACGCTTCGCTCACCTTCTGCGGATAAGCGATTCCCGTGACCTCCGACACTGAAACTCCCGCCAGCCGCCTCGTGATCGATGCGGTGCGCGCGGCGTTAGCCGACGTGTCGACTTCCACCGACAGTCCCATCGCCGTTGCTTTCAGCGGCGGTCTCGATTCCACCACGCTGCTCGATGCCGCCGTGCGTTGCGCGGGACAGGCTCGCGTCATCGCGTTGCACGTTCATCATGGCCTGAGCCCCAATGCCGATGCATGGGCCGCGCATTGTCATGCGTTCGCCCGCGGGCTGGGCGTGCGGTTTGTATCGCGCCAGGTCGATGTCGTGCGTGAAGGTGGCGAGAGTCTCGAAGCAGCGGCGAGAGATGCGCGTTACCGAGCGCTCGATGCCTTATGTGAAGAGCAGGGCGCCACCACGCTCTGGCTTGCGCATCACGCCGACGATCAGGCGGAAACCGTGTTGCTGCAACTGCTGCGCGGCGCAATTTGGATATTCACTACAGCCTCAGGACTCGCCAGCGTGAAGGTGAGTTTCTTAGGAAAGCGACGGTCTATTTCGCGAAGGAGTCGCGG
>NZ_JBSIPA010000278.1:0-8840 GCF_053574605.1 Caballeronia sp. M23-90
TCGCAGCGCGAGCCAGTCGGCGACTTCGGTTGCCAGCGAAAACCCGAGCGGCGCCTGAGCGCGCATTTCAGCCACGTTCACGCGCATTGTGCGGATCATACCGGCCATGGCGGGCAGCACGAGTTCGAGTGTATCGATGCTGTCGAAGGCCGCGATCTTGTCTTCCGCCAGATCGCGGTTATATGCGAGCGGCAAAGACTTGAGCGTGGCCAGCAAGCCGCTCAGGTTGCCGATCAACCGGCCCGCCTTGCCGCGCGTGAGCTCTGCGATATCCGAGTTCTTTTTCTGCGGCATGATCGAGCTGCCGGTGGCGTAGGCGTCGTCGAGTTCGACCCAGCGGAACTGGCGCGATGTCCACAGGATCACTTCTTCGGACAAGCGCGAAAGATTCACCGACAACATGCTCAGGATAAACGTGAACTCGGCGACGTGGTCGCGTGAAGCGACGGCATCGACGGAGTTTTCGCACGGGCCGTCGTAGCCGAGTTCGAGCGCCGACAGATCGGCGCGCAAACAGATCGCGGACCCGGCCAACGCCGCCGCGCCCAGCGGCGAGCGCGCGGAACGGCGGTCCCAGTCGACCAGACGGTCCACATCGCGATAGATCGATTGCGCATGCGCGAGCAACTGATGCGCAAACACGATCGGCTGGGCCGGCTGCAAATGCGTGAAGCCGGCCGTGATGGTTTCCACGTGCGCGTTTGCCTGTTCAATCAACGCATCCTGCAGTTCATTCACCGCGATCGCGAGCTGTCGTGCCTTGTCCCGCAGATACAAACGCAAGTCGTTCGCCGCCTGGTCGTTGCGCGAACGTCCTGCGCGCAGCTTCCCGCCGACCGCCTTCAGCCGCTGCGTCAGCTCGCGTTCCAGGAACGTGTGGACGTCTTCATCGGCGAGGATGGGCGCAAGTTCGCCCGCGGCGAATTCCTTTTCGATCTGATCCATCGTGCCGAGCAACTGCTCGAGCTCGGCCGCGCTCAGGATCCCCGCGCGTTCGAGTTCGTTCGCGTGCGCACGCGAACCGGCAAGATCGTAGGGGGCGAGGCGAAAGAAGCTGGGATCCGAACGGGAGAGGTTTTCCAGCGCGAGCGAGGGTCCGGATTTGAAGCGGCCGCCCCAGAGGCGTTCGGTTGCTGCATTCGTGGTCATGGGGTTTTCCTGTTCGTTAAGGCGTTCTGCTCATTACGACTAGCTTAATCGTTCAAATTTTTTGCTTGTACAGAGAATTAAATTCGCATCAAATCAAATTTTTCTCAGCATCTCCGGGTTCCCGCCATGCGCCACAGATTGCCGCCGCTCAACCCGTTGCGCGCATTTGAAGCCACCGCCCGGCATGGCACGGTCGCGGCCGCCGCCGATGAACTCAGCGTCACCGCGAGCGCCGTCAGTCACCAGGTGCGTGTGCTGGAAAGTACGCTGGGCGTCGCCCTGTTCATCCGTTCGAAGGCGCGCGTGAAGCTGACGCCCGCGGGCGAGGCGTTGCTGCAGCCGGTCAAGACCGCGTTCGACATGATCGCGACGGCCGTCGTGAGGCTCGATTCGCCGGCGATCGCGGGGGATCTGGTGGTATCGGCGCCATTGCTGTTTACGTCGCGCTGGCTCGCGCGGCACATCGGCGATTTCCTCGACCAGTTTCCGGCGGTGAACCTGAAGCTGATTCCGTCGAACGATGACAAGGAAATCTATTCCTCCGATGTCGACCTGTGCATCCGCTACGGCGAAGGCCGCTGGCGCGATCGCGACGTCAAGCTCATCACGCATCCGGTCTTGTTCCCCGTGGTGAGCCCCGCGTTGATGAACGGTCCGCGCACATTGCGCACGGTGCAGGACCTGGCGAACCGGACCTTGTTCTGCGAATACGCCGGTTCATGGACACGATGGCTCGCGGCGGCATCGGCGGACAAACTTGCGGGCTTGCGCATCCTCGAGATCGGCATTGCGCACGTCGGGATCGAAGCGGCCGTGCGAGGGCAGGGCGTGGCGCTGGGCGACAGCGTCTCGGTACGCGACGATCTCGCCGATGGCACCCTGATCCGCCCGTTTCGCATCACCGTGCCGGCGAAGCATGCGTATTATTGGGTGCGTCGAAATGAACTGATGGAGTCGCCGCTGATCGCGGCGTTCATGGCATGGGTGGACGACAAACTGGGGTAGAACGCGGGACTTGTTTCGGCGAATAGCGCAGATTGATCGTCGCAAATCCCTGATTCGCGGAGACGGCATGCGCGGTAAGCTCTGACCGTCGATTCCCACTTTCCATTCAATGGCAGACATGACCGCAAACGCGCCGCATGGCGTTGTGCTTCAGGCAGACGCGCATCGGCAGAGCCGCCGCTTTGCCGATGCGCTGGCGCTTGTGCAACCCCTGCTCGACTCTTGCGACGCAGGTGCCGATCGCGTGCTGGCACTTGACATCGCGGCGTTCTGTTCGCTCGGCCTGGGCCGGACACCCGACGCGGAAAAATACTGGCGAGTATCGATCGAGATCGCGCCTGACGTTACCGGCGCGTATCAAAACCTGGGTGTGATGTTGAAGGGACTCGGCCGCGTCGCCGAAGCGGAAATGCTGTTTCGCGAGGTGCTGGCAAAAAGCCCCGACACAGCGGAGGCGCGTTTCCACCTTGCCAGCATACTGTTCCGGGAACATCGCTTTGTGGACGCCGAGGCCGAATATCGGCACGTGCTGCGGATCATGCCGGCCGCCGCAGAAGCGCACAACAATCTGGGCAACCTGCTTGAGGTGCTCGATCGCTTTTCAGAAGCCGAATCGCACATCCGGATCGCGTTGTGCCTCAACCCTGACCTTGCGGAAGCGCACTATAACCTCGCCAGTCTGATGCGTCAGGTCCGGCGTCTGGACGAGTCCGAATCGGCTTACCGTCGGGCGCTCGTGCTGCGTCCCGGCTATCGGGACGCGTCACTCGGTCTCTCGACGCTGCTGATGAGCATGGGGCGCTTCGACGAAGGCTGGGAACGCTACGAATCGCGTTACGATTACCCGCTGTTTGTTCATGGTCAGTCGAAGACGATGCTTGGCTGTCAGCAATGGCAAGGCGAGCCGCTCGCCGGCAAGTCGTTGCTGGTCTGGCAGGAAGACGGCCTTGGCGACATGGTTCAGTTCGCCCGGTACCTGCCGGTGCTCAAAGCAGCAGGCGCGCGGCACGTCGCGCTTGGGTGCGTGAACGCGTTGCATCGGCTACTTGCAAACGTCAGTGGCGTCGACGCGGTGCTGGATCACGCCACGGCACAGGCGCAATCCGCATCGTTCGATTACTGGACCAGTCTTGTGAGCGCGCCGCTGCATTTCAGGACTACAGTCGAGAGCATTCCTGAGCCGTTGCGTTTGCGTCCGGATCAAGCGCTTATCGATCAATGGCGCCCTCCAATCGCCGCACTCCGTGGTGCCATCAGGATCGGGCTTGTATGGAAAGGCAACCCGAAACATCACAACGACGCAAACCGCTCCCTGCCTTCCGTGGCGACGCTCTCGCCCCTCTGGTCCGTGCCCGGCGCCCGTTTCGTGAGTCTGCAAAAAGGACAGGGCGAAGAGGAGGCGGCCCACGCGCCGGAGAATCAGCCGCTGCTGCATCTCGGCTCGGCGGTGACGGATCTCGCGGACAGCGCTGCGGTCATCGCCGAGCTTGATCTTGTAATCTGCGTGGATACGTCGATTGCGCACCTTGCGGCTTCGCTGGGCAAGCCGTGCTGGGTCTTGCTGCCCGCTCGCGATGTGGACTGGCGCTGGATGAATGACCGCGATGATTCGCCGTGGTATCCGCAGAATGTGCGCCTCTTCAGGCAAAGAAGCGGGGATCGCGGATGGGCTCGTGTGATCGAACGGATCGTTCCGTCCTT
Organism: Caballeronia sp. M23-90; assembly: GCF_053574605.1. Classification (NCBI taxonomy): domain Bacteria; kingdom Pseudomonadati; phylum Pseudomonadota; class Betaproteobacteria; order Burkholderiales; family Burkholderiaceae; genus Caballeronia; species Caballeronia sp. M23-90. The sequence goes on from NZ_JBSIPA010000278.1 coordinate 3,856, forward strand.
AGCCGCGTTCGTGGGGGCCGCGTCCCTTCTGGACTGACACCAGGTTCCTCTTCAAACGGCCTGCGCGATTTTCGCCGGCAACGGTACCGGGTCTTCGCCCATCTGTTCGATCCGGATATGCGGGTCCCGTGCAAACCGGAAGCCGTTGCGGCCTTTTCGCTTGGCTTCATACATCGCGCCGTCCGCGCTGCTGATGAGTTCATCGGCGGATGCCTGGCGGGCGTCGGTGCACATCGTGATGCCTACGCTCGTACTGATGTCGACGGTGACGCCCGGCAGGACAAACGGCCGCGTCAAGGTGCGGCAGATGTCCTGTGCAACCCGGCTGCACGCATTCGCCGTAGCGATTCCCTGGCTCAGGATGATGAATTCGTCGCCGGCGAGGCGGCTGACAACATCGTTCTGGCGAACGACTTTCTTCAATCGCTTGCCCACTTCGATCAGCAATGCATCACCGGCGTCGTGCCCGTAGGTATCGTTGACGGTCTTGAACCCATCGAGATCGAGAAAGAACAACGCGAACGGGACGGCTTCGCGCTTGCCGTGTTCGACTGCTCGGGCCAGTTCTTCATGCAATGCCCGGCGATTCGGCAGGCCGGTCAACGGGTCAAGCATGGCCTTGGCCAAGAGCACGTTTTCCGCGAGCTTCCGGTCGGTGATGTCCTGGCTCATGATGTAAAAGCCCGCGACCTTGTCGCCGCGAATATCGGGAATGTAGGTCGCACTCCAGATGCGCTCATGCTGCGGCCAATAGCGGACATTGTCGTACGTGACCCGCTCGCCCGCCAGGGCGCGTTCGAAGTAAGGACGAAGCTCCTCGAAAAGTGAAGAACCCAGTGTCTCCTCGAGCGATTTCCCGCGCAGGCTGCCCGGCTCCACGCCGAAGACATCGCGATACACGTCGTTGTTGAACTGGTAGCGCAGGTTCGCGTCTACATGGCCGATAAGAATCGGCAGGTTATTGGTGATGGTCTGCAGCGTTTCCCGGCTCTGCGTCAATTCGGCCGTGCGTTCGGTGACGCGCTGCTCGAGCTCGTGCTGATAGTCGCGCAGGAACTTCTCGCTGTCCTTGCGCGCTGAAATGTCCTGGATGACGCTGATGAAGTGCAGCGGCTGACCGGTTTCATCGCGTACGAGCGCCACGCTCAGATCGACCCAGACGATCGTGCCGTCTCGTCGCCTGTAGCGCTTTTCCAGCGAATAGGTCTTCCTTCGGCCGAACAGCAGATCGGCGACGAGTTGGAGATCCATCGCAAGATCGGCTTCCACCGTGATTTCCGGGAACGTCAGGCTGAGGAGCTGTTCGGCGCTATAGCCGGTGATTTCGCAAAGTTTTGAATTGACATCGATAAACCGGCCGCTCAGATCGACGATGGCCTTTCCGGTTGGCGTCTGCCTGAAAATGGTCTCGAAGCGAGATGCGCTCAGCGCGAGATTACGGCGGTCGAATTCCTGCACGGCCCGGCCAACCCGCGCGGTTTCCTTGTGCAGCAATTCTCTTTCAACGGTGCGCGCCAGGTCGTGCAACGCGCTGATGGCGGAGCCGCTGAGCGTGCGGGGTTTTGTATCGATCACGCATAGCGTGCCGAGCACGAGACCTTCCGCGGAACGCAGCGGAATGCCCGCATAAAAGCGGATGAACGGTGCGCCAGTGACCAGCGGGTTGTCTGCAAAGCGGGCATCTTCGAGCGCATCCTCCACCAGCAGGATCTTGTCGATATCCAGCGCATGCGCGCAAAAGGCGAGGTCGCGGCTGGTTTCGCAAACGTCGAGGCCTACTCGCGATTTAAACCACTGACGGTATTCATCGACCAGGGAGATCAGGGCGATCGGCACCTGCAGCATCTCGGCAGCGATCCGGGTGATGCGGTCAAAGGCTTCGTCAGCGGGTGTATCGAGGACGTCCAGCCCTTGTAAGAGGCGTAGTCGAGCTGCTTCGTTTGCGGGCACAGGCGCTTTCGACATATACCTTTTAGTGGTGGAAGCTGGTTATCAGTTAATTCGTAGTATCGACTCCTGAGGCCACAACTTTAGTCATGCCCCAATTTAAATCTCCAACTTTTCCGTTCTGATAACGAAAAATTTACCGGCTGGACATGGAGGCAATATTTCTCCTGTGCACTCGATTGTCGAAAAGCGTTCCACGGTAAGTGTCCTGCCCGAAACAACAATTCGATATGCACAGATTTGCGATATAAACATTCCTCTGATGAGAACGGCAGATCAGCGCGTCGCTGCAAACGGCCAATTTCCGAAAAATTCTGGCTTTTTTCATCTGATGTAACCAAATGTATTTGATTTTCATCTGGCTCGCGTATCATTTACTCATACTAAAGTGGTTATGTATCTTTTACCGTTTTGGAAATGTTGAATCAGGGAGCTTTACGTCGGGGTCCTTTGGTATTTTTGATCCGTCACGGCGTCATGTTTAACCGTCGCGTTCTGGCACCGATTGGCCAAACGTTTGCTTCGGACGCGAAAACGTCGTACCGAACTGAATAAACGGTTCAAGTTTCATGTTTTCCTACCGTTAATTCAATTGCGTGCATTAGATATCCTAAACAAACCTTCATGAAGGAATGACCTCCTCAAGAAATTAGGATCACAAAGTAAACCTAGCAAGGGCCGTTCATCGGCGGCCTTTCTCGTTCGCATTGCACAAAAACTGACCAAACTTTTTTATGCCGGACTTCGCCCGGCAGGGGAAAACTCGCCATGTTGAAACGACGTCAATTTCTTGGTGGCCTTGCGGCCTTCAGTAGCAGCTATTTGTTGGCCGCATGCGGTGGCGGCTCGGGCGCAAGCAGTACCGGCGCCGCTGTGAGCGCTGCAGCGAATGTCCAGGCATTGCAGAACGCGGCCATCGGGGGGGCATCGACTAATGGAGCGACAATACCTCCGGCGGCCTCCTTGACCGACAGCAACGGTGCCGTCTGGACGCTGTCCGGCGGCGTGGTGTACAAGAATGGCGCGGTCGCCGGCGTCAACTACAACGTATCGCTGGTACTGTGGTTCAGCAACACCATCTATCACGAGAATTCTTCCGGAAAGTTCTATGCGTGGTCAGGTTCGGGCTGGTCCGCTTGTCTTGATCCGCGTTCTGCGAGAGGCACCTCGCCCAACGGTACGACCATCCCGACCGGCACGTATATCAACGACGCAGTCGGCAGACAGTGGACAGTCACGAACGGCGTGATTTACCGCGACGGCGTGGTGGCCGGCATCAACTATGGCGTCGCCTTGCTGCTCTGGTACGGCGGCAATATGTGGCATCAGAACACGAGCGGGCAGTTCTACGTCTGGGCCGACGTGGGCGCCGCAGGCTGGCTGCATGCCACTGACCCTCGCATCGCGACCGCGCCGGTTGCCGGAAACTTCTACGGTATCAACGGGCACTTCGACTACACCTATAGCCCTGCGCAAGTTGTAACGATGCTGAAGGGTTTGGGCATGTCGACCTACCGTGTCGGCGTCAGCGACGACCCCACGCAGCTCAACGCGGTGTCGGCCCTTGCACAAGCTTTCCAGTCGGCCGGCATGACGCTTTTCGTGCTGATCAACCAGGGAATGACCGACGCATCCGGGAACGTGCTGAGCGGTGAGAGCGTCGCTTACAACCAGGCGTACATGGTTGGATCGACCGTTGCGAACAGGCTGAAACAGTACGGTGTGACCATGTACGAATGCGGGAACGAGCTGACCCGCCAGAATTCGACCATTCTGGACTTCAATCAGGCGGGTAATACGGCGGCCGACTTCAACAATGCGAACTGGCCGGCCATGCGAGGTGTGATGCGAGGTATGCTCGATGGCGTGAGGTCGGTTCAGCCGAACGCCAAGTGCGGCATCAATTTTTGCGCCTCCGACATCGGCGCCGCAGACGCCTTGTGGGAAGGCTCGCAACCTGACGGAACCACGGGACATCCGATCGTGCGCTGGGACATCACGACGTGGCACAACTACGAGGTGTACGGTGACATCTTCAACATCGGCACGGACGGCGCGGGCCCGGGCTTCGACTTGCCGACTTACTGCAAGGCCCGGTACGGTGTGCCGTTCATGATCACCGAGTGGAATACGGGTCCTGAGCAAACGCAGGCTTACCGTGCGACCTACATCACAACCCAGTTGACGAACCTGTATCAGGCGCGGAAAACCCACAATATTCAATCGACGATGTATTACGTGCTCGACAGCGGCAACAACACCTTCGGGATCGTTACGGCCGGCGTGAAGTCGATTCTCCCCTACGCGGCCTTTGCAACTTTCATCGCGGCCAACGCCGACGTTTGAACGTTGTTTCTGAAGCACGACTGCCGGGTCGCGTTCCCTGCTTCGGCAGCAGGGAGCGCGACCCGTTTGTGCATTTCCGTTTGGCCGGCCACATATCGCATTGACGCGACAAAGCACAATCACCTGAAGAACGGACGTGTTCCGGCCCGAGCGGGATTCCGGCGACAGTCAACATAGTCAATGCGATATTGGAGAAACAATGGGTTGGAAAAACCTGCTGATCGAAGCGCCCGTCTGGTTAATCAGCCGGTTCTACCGGCCGCGCTTCGATCCGAACCGCAAGACGCCCCGCGAGATTCTGGTGTTGCGCCCGAATGATTTCGGTGAGCTGCTCACCACCACTCCGCTTTTCGAAGCGCTGCGCAAGCGCTTTCCAACGACGCGCCTGATCGCCGGTGTAGGAAGCTGGGGGCGTCCCATTCTGGAAAACAATCCGTTCGTCGATGAAATCATCGAGATCGATGCGCCCTGGAACAACAAGCTCGTCGAGGACCGGTCGCATCGCAATGTAATGCGGTTTCTCTGGAAGTCGCCGCAGGTCGCGGCACTGCGCGCACGAGGCGGTTTTGACGTGGGTATCGACGTGCTCGGCAGCCATATGGGCGCGGTGCTGTTGATGCGCGCGGGCGTCAGATACCGCATTGGCGTGCGCGGGTATCGCGGCGGCTGGAGCGGCTGCCAGGATTACATCA
>NZ_JBSIPA010000279.1:0-8828 GCF_053574605.1 Caballeronia sp. M23-90
TTGCCGGCGTCGTTGCGAAGCAATCCGACGTACCACAAGGTGAATCCCGCCGACGCGCCGATCCTGATCCTGGCGTTGTCCTCGCCGACCCGAACGGCCGGCTCACTCTACGATTCCGCCGCGACGGTGCTGCAACAGACATTGTCGACAGTGCCGGGCGTCGGCGAGGTCGATGTAAGCGGCTCGGCGAATCCCGCCGTGCGCGTGGAACTCGAACCGGGCGCGCTGTTTCACTACGGCATTGGCCTGGAAGACGTGCGTGCGGCGCTGGCATCGGCGAATGCGAACAGTCCCAAGGGCGCAATCGAGTTCAACGGCACGCACTTCCAGCTTTACACCAACGACCAGGCCACGAAGGCCGCGCAATATCGCGACCTCGTGGTGGCGTACCGCAACGGCGCGGCCGTGCATCTGAGCGACGTAGGCGAGGTAGTCGATTCGGTCGAAGACCTGCGCAATCTCGGCCTGATCAACGGCAAGCGCGCCGTGCTCGTGATCCTGTATCGCCAGCCGGGCGCGAATATCATCGATACCATCGATCGCGTGAAGGCCATGGTTCCGCAATTGCAGGCCGCCCTTCCCGCCGACATCGAGATCACGCCGACTGCCGACCGGTCGACCACGATCCGCTCGTCGCTGCACGACACGGAAGCCACGCTGATCATTGCGGTGGCGCTGGTCGTGATGGTCGTGTTCCTGTTCCTGCGCAACTGGCGCGCGACGCTGATTCCGAGCGTGGCCGTGCCCATATCGATTATCGGCACGTTTTCGGCCATGTATCTGCTCGGGTTTTCACTCGATAACCTCTCGCTGATGGCGTTGACCATCGCGACCGGTTTCGTGGTCGATGACGCCATCGTTGTGCTCGAAAACATCTCGCGGCATATAGAAAACGGCGTGCCGCGCATGAAAGCCGCCCTTCTCGGCGCGCAGGAAGTCGGGTTCACGGTGTTATCGATGAGCATTTCGCTCGTCGCCGTGTTCCTGCCGATTCTGCTGATGGGCGGTATTGTCGGACGGCTGTTCCGGGAATTTGCGCTGACGCTGTCGCTGGCGATTGCCGTGTCGCTGGTCGTATCGCTGACTGTCACGCCCATGATGTGCGCGCGGCTCTTGCAGGAGCCGCACAACCAGAAACCGCCGGGCCGTTTCTCGCGTTGGCTCGAACGCCAGTTCGACGCCATGCAGCGCGGCTATGGACGCACGCTCGGCGTGGCGCTCGCGCATCCGCGAATCGTCTTGCTGGTGCTGATCGCGACGGTCGGGCTGAACGTTTATTTGTACATCATCGTGCCGAAGGGATTTTTCCCGCAGCAGGACACGGGGCGGATCGTCGGCGGAATTCAGGCTGACCAGAGCACGTCATTCCAGGCGATGAAGGGCAAGTTCTCCGACATGATGAAGATCGTGCAGGCCGATCCTGCGGTAGAAAGCGTCGCGGGTTTCACGGGTGGCCGGCAGACCAATTCGGGCTTCATGTTCATCTCGCTGAAACCAAAGAAAGAGCGCAAGGTTTCCGCCGATGCCGTGATCCAGCGCCTGCGTCCGGCGTTGTCCAACGTCGCGGGGGCCCGCACGTTCCTGCAAGCCGTTCAGGATATCCGCTCGGGCGGCCGGCAATCGAACGCGCAATACCAGTTCACGCTGCTCGCGGATTCCACGGCCGACCTCTACAAGTGGGGACCGAAACTCACCGACGCCCTGCTCGCCCGCCCCGAACTCGCCGACGTCAATTCCGACCAGCAGCAAGGCGGGCTGGAATCGTTCGTCACGTTCGACCGCGCAACCGCGGCGCGTTATGGCATCAAACCGGCGCAGATCGACAACACGCTTTACGATGCCTTCGGCCAGCGCCAGGTATCGACCATTTATAACGAGCTGAGCCAGTACCACGTGGTGATGGAACTCGCGCCGAAGTACTGGCAAGACCCGGAGATGCTCAAGCAGATCTACATCAGCACGTCGGGCGGGTCGGCGAACGGGGCGGCATCGACAAACGCGACGACCACCACGGCTTCCACTTCCGCGACCAGCGTCACCACCGCCGCCGATGCCTCGACGAGCGTGAACAGCGCGCTTGCGCTTGCGTCCATTCGCAACAGCGCGACCAACGCCATTGCGGCAAGCGGAAAGTCGAGTTCGTCGTCGGGCGCGGCGGTCTCGACGTCGAAGGAAACCATGATCCCGCTCTCGTCCATCGCCAAGTTCGGGCCGGGGAATACGCCGCTTTCGGTCAATCACCAGAGCCAGTTCGTGGCGTCGACCATCTCGTTCAATTTGCCGCCGGGCAAGTCGCTGTCTGACGCAACTGCAGCAATCTACGAGACGATGGCGACCATCGGCGTGCCAGCCACGGTTCGCGGCAGTTTTGCGGGCACAGCGCAGCAGTTCCAGGATTCCACGAAGGACCAGCCGATCCTGATCCTCGCGGCGCTCGCGGCGGTGTATATCGTCCTGGGGATTCTTTACGAAAGCTACATCCACCCGATCACGATTCTCTCCACGCTGCCTTCGGCCGGGATCGGTGCATTGCTTGCGCTGCTGCTGTTTCGCACCGAGTTCAGCATCATTGCGTTGATCGGCGTGATCCTGCTGATCGGGATTGTGAAGAAGAACGCCATCATGATGGTCGACTTCGCGATCCAGGCGCAGCGGCACGGGGCATCGACTTCACGCGAGGCAATCGAGGAAGCATGCCTGCTGCGCTTTCGTCCGATCATGATGACCACCGCCGCCGCGTTGCTCGGCGCGTTGCCGCTGGCATTCGGAACGGGCGAAGGATCGGAAATGCGCGCCCCGCTCGGGATCGCAATCGTGGGTGGCCTGATCGTGAGCCAGTTGCTGACGCTTTACACCACACCGGTCGTTTATCTTTATATGGACCGGATCCGGATCTGGTCGGAGAATCGCCGGGCGCGCAGAGGTCCGCAACGACCGGCAAGCGTGACGGAATGAGACGCTTCAATAACAAGCCCTAAGCAGGATTCCCCAAAATGGCTTAACGTTTCCGTCTGCCCACCAATAGAAGGAGCGTTTCAGCGATGAAAGTCCTGCTCATCGGCGCAAATGGCCGCACCGGCCGTCACGTTGCCCGGCAACTGCGTGCCGCATCTCTTCCTTTCAAGGTACTGCTGCGCAAATCGGCGCAACGCGGTGAGTTCGCGGCGCTCGGCGCGCAAATCGTGCTGGGCGATCTGACGCACGATTTCTCCCATGCCTTCGATGACGTCACGCACGTCGTTTACGCGGCGGGATCGGCGGAAAGCGAAGGCGTGAACGAGGAACGCGCGATCGACCGCGACGCCGTTCAACGCACGGCCGACTACGCCAAACGCCGCCGCACGCAGCAACTCGTGGTGATCAGCGCGATCTCGGCGTATTGGCCGGAATCAAGCACGCTCCAACTCAAGCACTACTCGAAGATGAAACGCGAAGCCGACGATTACGTGCAGGCAAGCGGCGTGCCGTATGTCATCTTGCGTCCGGGGGCGCTATCCGATGAAACCGGCCGGGGCACGATCGCGCTCGCAACCGATCGCAACGCCAGTACGTTGCCGGTGTCACGCGACGACGTGGCGCGCGTGACAGTGGCGTGCATTACCCGCGACGTGCGCGACGAGGTGATCGGTTTTGTCGGCGGCGCCACGCCCATAGACGTGGCGCTCGACACCGTTCAGACCGCGCCGACCAGCCGGTAGCCCACGCCCGTCTCGGTCACGATGTGCTCGGGCTGGGCGGCGTCGCGTTCGAGCTTCTGCCGTAGATGCGCCATGTAGATGCGCAAATAGTGGTGGCTTTCCACATGTGAAGGCCCCCACACCTCGCGCAACAACTGACGATGCGTCAACACCCGGCCCGAATGCCGCACGAGCGTGGAAAGCAGCCTGTATTCGATCGGCGTGAGATGCACGGCCGCGCCTGCACGGGTCACCTGACGCAGGCCGAGATCGATGGACACTTCGCCGAATTTCACCAACGGCGATTCACTCGATGCCGCCTGATTGCGCCGGCGCAAATGCGCGCGAATTCGCGCCATCAGTTCCGATACGCCGAAGGGCTTGGTCAGGTAATCGTCCGCGCCGGCATCGAGCGCGGCGACCTTTTCTTCCTCTTGCGTACGCGCCGATAAAACGATCACCGGCAGCTCCGTCCAGCTCCGCAGCTCGCGTATCACATCGAGACCATCCGTATCCGGCAAACCAAGATCCACGATCAGCAGGTCGGGCTTGCGCGTGGCCGCTTCCACCAGGCCTTGCTTGCCCGTTTCCGCTTCGTGCACGGTGATGCCTTCGGCCTCGAGCGACGCACGCACGAAGCGGCGAATCTGCTTTTCGTCCTCGATCAGCACGACGGTGACAGTAGGTTCGCTCATGCGCTTTTCGGGTCGGACTGAGGGAAATCGGCGAAGTCCTGTTCGACTTCATCGAAGAGAGAAGGGACGGGCGGCGCGGGCTCGACCGGCAGCGTGAACCAGAAGCGCGCGCCTTCTATTTGCGTATCTCGAGCGGTCGCGCTCAGGCGATTGTCAGCGCCGATCGTACCACCATGGGCCTCCACGATCGCGCGGCAGATCGAGAGCCCGAGGCCAATACCCGGCTTTGCCGACTCCTTCTCCCCACGCGTGAATTTCTCGAAGACGCGGTCTTCCATATTCGCTGGAAGACCGGGCCCGTTATCGTCTATGTACACACGCACAAAGGGCTTTCCACCCGCGCTGATGCTCTCCGCGCCGATCACGAGTTTCGAGCCCGGCGGCGTGTACTTGGCAGCGTTCTCCAGCAGATTCGAGAAGAGCCGTTCCATGAGCACGGCATCGAGTTGCAGGAACGGCAGGTCGGCCGGCAAACGGACGTCGACCGGACGGCCATCCAGCACTCGGCGACACGCGCGCAACGCGGCCCCGACCGTTTCTTCGAGCAACGACCATTGCCGGTTCAGGCGCAAGCCACCGGCTTGCAGCCGAGCCATATCGAGCAGGTTTGTCACGATACTCGTCATGCGCAGCGATTCGTCGTGAATCGCCGAGATCAACTCGGCATTTGCCGGCGAACGGGCGTCGCCATGGGCTTGCGCCAGCATCGATGCAAATCCCACGATAGTTGTAAGCGGCGTGCGCAGATCGTGCGAGATTGCGGACAGCAGCGAGTTTCGAAGACGTTCGGACTCCATGCTGACAAGCGCATCACGGGCGATGTCCACGTAATGCACCCGTTCCAGCGCAAGCGCGATCTGCGCGGCGAACGCATCGAGCATGCGCTTCTGCTCGGGCACCTCGAGTTCACTGGCGTTGTGCGTCATCACCGCGAGCACGCCACGCGTTCGCATTGGCGCCTTCAGCGGCAAATAAAGCGCTGCGGCGGCCGGCAACGTATCGGTCCCTCGCCCGGCCGGCTTTTGCTGGTCGTAGACCCATTGGCCGACATCGAGATCAAGCGCACTTTCCTCGAGTAACAAGGCTGTGGCCGAAGGTTCCGAAGGGTCAAGTTTCTGGCGGACTTTATCGGCGGAATCGGGCAGCAAGATGGCGACTTTCGCGCGAAACACTTCGCTGACATGACGCATGCCGATACCCACGATCTGCTCGGTCGCGAGCGCCGCGCCGAGTTCACCCGCCATGGCATACATGGCGCCCGTGCGGCGTTCGCGTTTCGATGCAACGCGTGCTTCGCGCCGCAGACTCGACGTCAGGTGACTGATCACCAGCGAAGTCAGCAGCATGCCGGTGAAGGTCAGCAGATATTGCGTGTCCGTGACCGACAACGACATGCGCGGCGGCACAAAAAAGAAGTCGAAGGCGGCTACGCTCAGGAACGACAGAAGCACGCCCGGACCGCGCCCGATTCGCGCTGCCGTATAGATCACGCCGACCAGATATAGCATCACGAGATTGGTGAGATCGAAGCGGTCACGAATCTGGCTGGCAAGCACCGTGATGACTGCGCAGATGGCGACGGCGTACAGGTAGCCACGCGGCGCCGAGCGTTGCTCGCGGGCAGCGCCCAACGTGTCTCGCCATTCACCTCCGCCAGCTTTGTCTTTCTGCGTCAGCGCTGGGTTCTTCTCACCTTCGCGGGCGCGAATCAGCGTAAGGTCGAGGTCCCCTGCGCGCTCCGCCAGCCGCTCACCAAACGGCCGTTTTAGCCAGCGATCAAAACCACGTCGCGCCGACGCTCCTGCAACAAGCTTCGATGCATTGCGAGCCTGCGCATAACCAATCAGCGTAGCGACGGCATCCGCGCCAGCCAGCGTGACCGTCTCCGCGCCGAGTTCGGCCGCGAGCTTCAGCGCAGCGAGGGTGCGTTCGCGACGGGCATCGGACAGTTTTTGCAAGCGCGGTGTTTCGACGTACACCGCGATCCAGTCGGAACGCAGACTCGCAGCGAGCCGTGCCGCTGCGCGCACGAGGGTAGGCGCTTCCGGCCCGGGACCGATGCAGACTACCAGCCGTTCACGCGCCTGCCAGATGCGCTCGATAGACCGGTCCGCCCGATACTCACGCATCTGGGCATCGACGCGATCTGCCGTGCGCCGCAGCGCCAGTTCCCGTAGCGCGATCAGATTGCCCTTGCGGAAGAAATTGCGCACGGCATGTTCTGCCTGCTGCGGCATGTACACCTTGCCGTCACGCAGCCGCTCCAGCAGCTCTTCGGGCGGAAGGTCCACGAGCGTCACTTCGTCGGCCTGATCCAGCACGCGGTCAGGAACCGTCTCGAACACGCGGATCTGCGTGATCTGGCCGACGATGTCATTCAGGCTTTCCAGATGCTGGACGTTGACGGTGGTGTAGACATCGATACCCGCGTCGAGCAGCTCATGCACGTCCTGCCAGCGTTTCAGATGACGCGCGCCGGGGACGTTGGAATGCGCGAGTTCATCGACGAGAATCAGTTGCGGATGGCGCAGCAAGGCGGCGTCGAGATCGAAGTCCTGCAGCGAATGGCCGCGGTACGCGATCTGCGCAAGCGGCAGGTGTTCCAGGTCCTCGGTGAGCGCGGCGGTCTCGGTCCTGCCATGCGTTTCCACGATGCCGATAACTACATCGTCGCCCTGCTCCTTGCGCCGCCGCGCGGCAAGCAGCATGGCGTAGGTCTTCCCCACGCCGGCCGATGCGCCAAAAAATATCTTCAGCCGTCCGCGATGACGCTTTTCTTCTTCTCTTTGCAGCTTGTCCAGCAGCTCGTCTGGGTTCGGGCGGTTCATTTTCTGGTGTTCAGGAGCGGTCGCATGCCTGGCGGGAACGAGCATATCGACGCGAAGACCCGGCGCGTCGGTATGCGACTGTCCCAGTATGCTTAATTGGGGCTGACTTGTATCCTCCGCCGTTTGGCCTATGACGTCTGCACAGCCTGCGATGGCTCGAACATTAAGCGCGTTGGCATAAAGACCGGATCAAAGGTCGATGCGCGAGCATAAAAATTGTGTAAAGAAAGAGCGCGGCGCCAGCTCCGTCCATACCCGGTCAACGCCGCGCCGTGTCATTCGCTCAAGGTTGCAGGATCGTCGACCCGGTCGTCCGGCGTGCTTCTAGATCCTCGTGAGCCCTTGCCGCTTCCGAGAGCGGATAACGCTGGCGCACGCTCGTCTTGACCTGCCCCGTCGTCAATACATCGAAGAGCTCAGCGGCCATCTGCTCGAGATCGCTGCGCTTGGCGATATAACTGAACAACGTCGGGCGCGTGAAATAAAGCGACCCGCGCCCGGCGAATTCCGATGAGTCGATCGGCGGCAACGGACCCGACGTATTGCCGAAGCTCACGAACATGCCGAGCGGTGCGAGGCAATCCAGCGACGCCGTATACGTGTCCTTGCCGATCGAATCGTAGACCACGGGAACGCCCGCGCCATTCGTGATTTCACGCACACGCTTCGTGAAATCCTCCCGCGTATAGACGATCGGATGATCGCAGCCATGCGCCTTGGCGAGCGCTGCTTTTTCGTCCGATCCGACCGTGCCGATCACGGTCGCACCGAGCGCCTTCGCCCACTGGCAGGCAAGCATGCCAACTCCGCCCGCGGCGGCGTGAATCAGTACAGTGTCGCCCGCCTTCACGCGATAGGTCCTGCGCAACAGGTACTGCGCGGTCAGGCCCTGCAGCATCACGGAGGCAGCGTCCTCGTAGCTGATGGCCTCGGGCAGGCTCACCACATATTGCGTCGACATGACGCGTTCCTCGGCATAGGCGCCCGGCGGCCGCGACGCATAGGCCACCCGGTCACCGACCTTGAACCCGGTCACGCCCTCACCCACTGCGGTGACCTCGCCCGCCGCTTCCATCCCGATGCCACCCGGCAACGGCATCGGATAAAGCCCGGTTCGGAAATATACGTCGATATAGTTCAGGCCCACCGCGTGATGCTTCACGCGGATTTCGCCCTTGCCCGGCGCGCCCACTTCCACATCGACCCATTTCAATACTTCGGGGCCGCCCGTTTTTTCGAATCGAATTGCTTTTGTCACTGTTGTCTCCGTGTTGAGGGCGCTTGCGCGTCCAATGACCAGCAAACGCAACGCCAAGCCTGGTTTAGCGGCCCTATCTAAGCGGCCCTGCCCAGGCGCAGCTTCAAGTCGTCGAGAATCATGCGCGCCGTTGCGAGGTTCGTGGCGCACGCGACGTTATGGACGTCGCAGGCGCGAACCAAAGCGTTGATGTCCGGCTCGTGCGGCTGTGGCGTCATGGGGTCGCGCAGGAAGATCACCAGGTCGACCCGGCCCTCCGCCAGTTCAGCGCCAATCTGCAGGTCGCCGCCAAACGGCCCGGACAACTTGCGCTCCACCTCCAGTCCGTGAGCTGCCGCGATACGCGCGCCGGTCGTGCCCGTTGCCAGCA
>NZ_JBSIPA010000027.1:0-30430 GCF_053574605.1 Caballeronia sp. M23-90
CCGGGAGACATCGTGGTCGCGGATGTGGATGGCGTCGTGATCGTGCCGCACGAAATGGCGGAAGACGTCGCACGCGACGCAACCGAACAGGAGCAACTGGAAATTTTTATCTCGCAGCGAATCGATGTGGCCAGGCATCACGCGGTCGATATGAACGTGCCGATCGCGTGCGGCGGCGTGGCGGTTTATCCGGGAGACATCGTGGTCGCGGATGTGGATGGCGTCGTGATCGTGCCGCACGAAATGGCGGAAGACGTCGCACGCGACGCAACCGAACAGGAGCAACTGGAAATTTTTATCTCGCAGCGAATCGATGAGGGCAGGCCCTTGCGCGGCACGTATCCGCCGAACGAAGAAACGCTTGCTGCCTACGCACAATGGCGTGCGCAAAAATGATGGATACCGCCCAGCCCTCTATTGATGAAACGCCGCTGATCAACCGTATCGCACTCAGGCTGATGCCGCTCCTGGGTTTGCTCTACCTCATTGCGTATATCGACCGGTCGAATATCAGCTTCGCCAAGTTGCAGATGCTCGGCAGTCTCGGCTTGAGCGAAGTGGCGTACGGGCTGGGTGCATCGCTGTTTTTTATCGGCTATCTGATTTTCGAAGTGCCAAGCAATTTGCTGCTGCACAAGTTCGGCGCGCCGCGATGGATCGCGCGCATCATGCTGACGTGGGGCATCGTGACCGTGCTGCTCGCGTTCACGAAGAACGCGACTTCGTTCTATGTGCTGCGTTTCCTGCTGGGCGCTTCGGAAGCGGGGCTTTATCCGGGCGTGATTTATTACCTGACGCTATGGTTTCCATCGCGGCATCGCGTGCGGATGTTGGGTTACTTCACGATCGGCAGCAGCCTCGGCAACATGGTGGGTGCGCCAATCTGCGGCTGGCTGCTCGACAAGGGCGGCTTGCTCGGTCTGCAAGGCTGGCAGTTGGTGTTCATCATCACCGGCATTCCATCGATCCTGCTTACTGCGGTCGTATTGCTGTACCTGCCCGAGTCTCCGCTCAAAGCGAAATTCATTACCGATGCCGAAAAGAAATGGCTCGCCGGTACGCTCGAGAAAGAACGCGCACTTGCCGCGCAATCGGAGTCCGGAAAGAGCAGTTTCCTGAGCGTCGTGACGGAACCGCGCGTGATCGGCATGGCGTTGTACTACATGATGCTTTCGATGTCCGTCTACGGCGTGAGCTACTGGCTGCCAACGCTCGTCAAAGGCTTTGGCGTGAGCAACACGGTCAACGGCCTGATCAACATCATTCCGTGGCTGCTCGCAACGCTCGTGCTGATATGGCTGCCGTCGAAACTGCGTGCGGCGAACCGCACGATGGCCGCCATGTTGTGCGCAGCGGTGCTCGGCGTGATCTTTTTTCTCGGCAGCGTCTTCCTGCCGACCAACACGCTGCGCTTCATTGCGTTGAGTCTCGGCGCGCCCTGCATGTATTTGCTGCTGCCGTGCTTCTGGACGCTGCCGCCCAAGTTCCTGACCGGCGCGCGTGCAGCAGCGGGCATCGCGGCGATCAATTCGCTGGGGAACGTGGGTGGTTTCATTGCGCAGAATCTCGTGCCCTGGGTCAGGCAGGCGAGCGGCAGCACCAAGGCGCCCATGCTGATTCCAGCAGCGTGTCTCTTCACATTCGGTATCGTCACGTTGATCCTGATGCGGCGTGAGCGTCATGCCCAGGGGGATGTCGCCCGCGAGCGGCGCGTGGAAGCGGCTTGAGTTGCCTGGCACCGGCTGCCAACTACAATAGCGGCGTCGAACCTTTCCACGCTCCAAGCGAATCATGCCGAACGACAAGCCCGCCGCGTTTTCCATCGATGGTCCAGCCAGCGGCGTCACGCGCGTGAAACGAACGCGCGGCGGCCCGAAGGGCTTGCGGATCACCGACGTCGCCACGGCCGCAGGCGTCTCCCCCATCACGGTTTCGCGCGTATTCAACAGTCCCGAAACCGTCGCGCCCGAAACGCTCGAGCGCGTGCGGCGGGTCGTCCAGAAGCTTGGCTATGTGCCGAACCGGCTGGCAGGCGGATTGTCTTCGTCGAAGTCACGGTTGATCGCGGCCATTGTGCCGACCATCGCGCATTCGTTGTTCTCCGAAACCATTCAGGTCTTCAGCGAAACGATGTCGAAGGCCGGGTATCAGGTGCTGCTCGCGCTCAGCGGCTACAGCGACACGAGCGAAGAAACCCTGCTCGACGCGGTGCTGAGCCGGCGCCCCGAAGGTGTGCTGCTGACCGGCGTCGCGCATACGGATTCGTTGCGTGAGCGGCTGCGCAACGTCGGTATTCCGATTGTCGAAACGTGGGACATGACGGACACGCCTATCGATATGCTCGTGGGTTTTTCGCATTATCAAGTGGGCGTCGCGGTGGCTGAGCGCTTCATTGCGCGGGGCGTGCGTTATCCGGGGCTCGTTTCCGCCAACGATGACCGCGCGATCGCGCGCATCACCGGCTTTCGAGCGCGTTTCGCCCATGAAGGAATCTGCAACATTGCCGACGTGATCGTGTCGCCGCCGAGTTCGGTATTGGTGGGCAAAGCCGCGCTGCCGGAATTGCTCGCCCGCATGCCGCAACTGGACGCCGTGTTTTGCGGCTCGGATCTGCTTGCCATCGGCGTGCTTGGCGAAGCGAAACGGCGCGGTATCGACGTGCCGTCGCAGTTGTCCATCTGCGGATTCGGCGACCTTGAATTTGCATCGGAAACAAGCCCCACGCTTACCACTGTGCGCGTGGACGGCACGCATATCGGCCTCAACGCAGCGCAGTGTCTGCTCGCACGCCTGAGAGGCGAGCAGCATGCGAGCATCAGCGACGTAGGCTTTCACATCGTCGAGCGCGAGACGGTCTGAAGTCAAACGCATCCCTCCTTCCGACGGGCTCCTTCAGCCCCTTCTCATGCATGGTTTCGGCAAGTCCGTTTGCCGACGACACTACATTCATCGATCGATAACAATCACTCCCGGATCAACCGGGCCGATCGATGTGGTGGGCTTGATTGATCGAAGCACGTAGTAAGAGATTACGACAAGAAGGGTGCACGGTTGAGCTGGGCCATGCCTGAGTCGGCGTTACATGGCATATAAGAAACTTACTAATCGTGTGTAACACCGGCGATTAAATTTTTATCACACCGGGGAAATACCCTGCGGATCTGGCTCTCAGTCGCAGGACACAACTTCTGGAGGTAATTATGAAATCGTCGATCTATGCGGTCCTTGTTCTCTCGGTTCTGGCCGCGCCGATCACCTCATTTGCTCAGCAGGGAAACGGGCCGATCACCCGTGAGCAAGTGAATAATGAACTCGTGCAGCTTCGCGAAGCCGGATACACCGGCAGCGCCAGCGACACGACTTACCCTGCTGAACTGCAAGCCGCGCTCGCCCGCGTGGCCGAAAAGAACCAGGCGCAGGCGCAGATGCAGATGCCGCAAAACAGCGAGTACGGGACGTCGTCCAGCGGTTCATCGCAGGCGGGACGCCCACAAGCCGCGGTCGATACACAAGCGGTCTACAAGGGACAGTAAGGTAGTGCGTGGGGCATCGGGCGGCTTGTCATGCCCGATGCCCCACAACGTGTTCGCCTCGTCGTCAGATCCATGTCTTGACGGTCGGGAAATAGTTCGCAAGTGTCGAAGGAACATAAGGACCAGGGGTGCCTGCCGGGTCTCCAAGCACTGATGTTCCTGCAAGACGATCACGAATCGAGTGATAGGCGCAAAGCGGAAGGAACTTCGAGAAATCGCGCGGTCCATGCGGAAGATCGACGAACACGCCGCTCGCCCACGGCCGATGCGCTACCCCAAGGGCGCTTGGCGACATCGGCAGGTAAGGATTCTGGAAGATGATGCCGTTGTCGATCTCGGCCAGACTGCTTGTCATCCATGCGAGCGCACAATCGGACAAACCACTTTCGTTGTCCGTAGAAGGGTAACCTCCGCCGACATCCGAATGCGCGCCGGGAAAAAGCACTTGCGTGACGTTCGCGCGTTCGTCCCACAGCGTCGGCGTAAAGTCGCCGCGCTCTTCGTCCAGGCTGATCGCATGAAAACCGTACTGCACGGCGGGGCTCAAGGATGTATCGGCAAAGCGGAAAACGTCCACGCGTGCATCGTTGGATTCCACATAGAGCGGAATGCCCATGGCGCCGACCGTATCCCACACTCCGATTGCCTGGATTTTTACGTTTGGAACGAGATCCTTGGGATCGATGGGCGGATTCAGTGTCAGGAAGCTCGTTACATCCCTGAACAATGAAACAATGGAAGTGTTCCACGTCTTCGATATGGCCGTCACCCGGTTCGAACGATGCGCGCGCCATGCAGCAACCCCGTTGCGATAACCGACTATCGGGTCGGCCAGATCGAGCGTCTTTGCATTGAGCAAACCCTGATCGACGATCAGTCCGCCAAGCGCGCGGGCGGTGTAGGACCCGCGACTGAAGCCGATGATGAAGATGCGGTCGCCCTCTTCGTAATTGCGCGAGATGAACGTGTAACCGCGGACGATCCGCGCGATCAATCCCCACCCGAAAACGCCGCCGAGCATCTTGATGATGGCGTTGTCCGAGTCGCCCACGCCGTGCAGATACTTGGCCACTTGCAGGCATGTCCCATCCGCAGTCAGCGACGATTCTTGTTCGGTTGCATAGACCACGGCGCCCGAATGCGGATCGCTGGCAAGGTTCAGGAACAGCTTCCATACGTTGGTGGTCTTGGGCGTGTCGTCATCTTCGCCGGAGTTGGGGCCGTTCCAGGTGCCGTCGGCACAGAACACAATATTCTTTGGCATGACTCTCCTTTTTGTTGGATTGAGCGTTGCGGCGAATCAGGGGTGAGCGTCCCCCGTGGAATACCCCGACTTGAACGCTTCGCCCGCCATGTCTTCCGATGTTGCCGCGCCATCGGTCTTCGGCTGCGCTTCGGTCGTCTTGAAGCCAATGTAGGTTGCACCGCTGATACCCAGCAGCAAGAGCGTGTCGATATCGAACCGGGGCATCGTGCAGGTGGTAAAGACCTGATTGAGGAACATCAGGCCGACCACGATCGTAAAGATGAGCATCTGCACCCGGTGGACGGCGACGCCGCTTTCGTCGCTTGTGAGGTCCTTGAAAAAATGCGGTGTCGTCGGTGGGAATTGCGTGCGCCTCGACAGGTCCACCCCGCGCGCCGTGACACCGAGGACGCTGTAGAAACCCATCAGGACGAGCGGTTGCGCGGATAGCGGCGGCACCCCGCCGAGCGCGAGCCATTCGAACACATAAGACACCACGATAATCGCTGTCCACCAAGCCATCTGCGTGCGCGCGAGGCTGAACGTGCGGTCCTGAAAGGGAACGGTGGTCTCGGCGCCCACGTCCCGCAGCATGGCCGTTTTCGCCCCGAGACAGACAATGAGCGCCACCGTCGCGATGGCTATGACGACGGCTACCGCAATACGCCACGCGCGCGACCAAGTGAACAGAAGCGTGGCACCCGGGCCGGCGACCGACTTGCCGTCGGCGCCGGCGACGCTTGCCGAGAGCTCGCGCGCAAGCGCGGAACCGTTGCCTTGCCACGGAAAGCCGGTCATCCGATGCCAAGCCGCCGCGTTCTCCGGCGGCACCGCACCGCTTGTCCCGTCCAGCAGGAACGATACGGCGTGCGGGTCGCCCCCGCAACCTTGCGCCGGGATGCCGGTGTTGTTGCCATCGAGGATCAGCGTGTATTGCCGGACAACGGACTGCGCCGGGCAGTCCGCTGTTATCGGAACGCGGATGACGTCTCCCAGTGAGCCTTGTATGACTTCAGGCTCGGCGTGCGAGGCGGTGCAGAGCAGCAGCGACGCGAGCAATGTCAGCGCAGCGCGGCAAAATAATTTCATATGCCCTCCGGCATCAGTTTGCGTGCTCGGCAACGGCATTAAGCGGCAACGAAACCCGCTCGAGGAACAGGCTGCGCTCCGCATTCCTGCGTTTTAGCAGGCCCGGCAACGCCTGCCCGTTTGCGTGACACCAGCGAAGAAACTGGTCAGCGGCGCCCGTGAAATTTCCGGCGTTGAGCAGGGTCAGCAGCGTGGACGAGCGCAGATTCGCAATGCCGAGGTTGAACGCGAAGCTGGTCAGCGCGCCGTACTGGTTGTCATTGAGCGCAATGGTCACCAATGCCAGCACGCCGGCCCCCGCCTGCATGAGATCGCCTTGTAGCAGCGTTTCTGCTTGCGCGACAGTAATGCCCGCGGGGTACAGCGCCTTGACCTGGGCGAGCGAGGCGTTGCCGCGCAGGAAGTGGCCTCCGCTTGAGATGGCGTGTCCCCAGCCAATGGTCCAGATACCTACCGGATCGAGATAAGGTCGGATGGTCCCCGTGCCATCGCCGAATCCCGGGATGCCTTCATATTGCTTCACCAAGTTGACCGCGGCATTGCATACGGGACGAGGGGTCATGACGTTCTCCTTGGACGCTTGCCAAATGGCTTTGCGCGGGGCATGCAGGCGCCTTGACGCGCCATACGAAGAACGAACGAGTGAACTTGTTTTGGAAACGAACCTGCGTGCGCCGGACCACACAACGTGCCGCATTCAGAGCCCGCATTTTTAAATAGCAGACCGTTTAAATCGTCTTCTGGATGCACCTTAAAACAATCGAGGTAATCGATGGCGCCATCGGACCAGAACAACCATCACCATCCCGGCACATTCGACGAACTCATCTTCCGCCGCGAACTGAACGAAGTGCATCTGCTGCTCGACTTCATATCGGGCCGCCCGAACGCGCACATTTGGGACCTCGACGGCAAGGTTCCACTACCACCCTCGGGCGCCAGGAGCGCCACGGACGTCGCGCCCCCAACGGAAGAGAAACCCGCCTGTTGCGGAAAGCATGACACCACGCTCGATGCGTTCGAAACGATCAAGTGGGTGTGCAAGCTGCGCTATCCGCCGACACCGCCTTCAACCGACAAGGCTTACGACGCCACCTTGCTGTTTTACGTGAAAGACCGGTTGAACAGTCTTGCGTATCCGGCGACGGGGTTGAGCATCGCCTACACCTATATCTTCGTTGAAGAGCAACGCCCCATTCAGGGTGCGCACGATCCCGACCGGGAAGCGCAGACCCGTGCGTCGGTGGCGCGCGAGGCTTATCCGGGGCTAATCGGCAGCGCACGCCGGTTCCGATGGATCCACAAGTCCAACACGGTCATTGGCGTATGCGTGACGATCTTCGCCGCCGTGCTCTTATGGCTTGTCACGTACGGCGTGCAGATCACCGCGCGTTTCGAAACAGACGGAAGGGCTGCAACCGATATCACGCAGAAAATCTATGCAGAAGTCGACAAGGAAAACGCGGCCAGCCCCGCCGATCAGAGAGTCATCGCGAACAGGAAGACCGTGCCCGAGCGATGTGATGCGTCGAGCATCGAAGACCAGACGAATACGGTCCGCCTGCTATGCAACGAGTGGTCGTATATGCAGGCGCGCTACGACATGTCGATCGCCGACGCGGCGACTTTCGCCAACAGCTTTCCTTCCAAGGTCCTCATGTGGATGTTTCCGACCGCGTTCGGACGGGGCGAATGGACGACCGGAACACGCACGGGCGCGTTGCGCGGCGAACAACCCAAGGCGCCGCAGGAGGCCATCCAGTCGATCACGCTAGTATTGTCCGCGTACGCGAGTTATGTCCTTCCAATCCTCTTTGCTTTGGTCGGCACCATTGCTTCGCTGCTGCGCGATATTGGCAACAAGATCACCGGTAACCTCCTTGCCCCAAGGGACGAAACGCTTGCGTTGATGCGCGTACCGTTGGGTTTGATGGCGGGCGTTGCGGTCGGGTTGTTCTTCAGTCCGTCATCGGTCGCGACGCAGGTGAGCGCGGGTGCGGGCGTGTTGACGCTGACCGCATCGGGCCTCGCGTTCCTTGCCGGCTACGCCGCCGATGGTTTCTTCCGTATGCTCGACACGCTGACAAGCCGCGTCTTTAATGTGAGCAATCACGACAGACGAGGGCCATCGAACTAACTTTTATAAATGTGTTCTGTTGAATGACAGTGCGCCGGCGCAGGTGTTCCGAAACGGAGCAATGGAACTATGCCGGATTTGCACTCGCTCTTTGCCGGTCGGGCATGCGGAAGTTGGCACGCATCTCGCGTGCAGTTTCCCACCGGTCACGGGAATGTTCGCCGTGACGGTCACACTCACCGACATGCGAGGAGCACGCACATGAATCACGCTGAGATGCAGTTCCTGAACACCGACTTCCCGTACAAAAAGCAGTATGGCAACTTCATCGGTGGACAATGGGTCAAGCCCGTAGGCGGTGAATACTTCGACAACATCTCGCCGATTACAGGCGAAGCGTTCACGTCCATTCCGCGCTCTCGCGAAGCCGACATCGAACTCGCGCTTGATGCAGCGCACAAGGCGAAGACTGCGTGGGGCAAGACTTCGCCCACCGAGCGCGCGAACATCCTGAACAAGATCGCCGACCGGATGGAAGCGAACCTGACGCGCATCGCGGTGGCCGAAACAATCGACAACGGCAAGCCGCTACGCGAAACCATGGCCGCGGATATCCCGCTTGCAATCGATCACTTCCGCTATTTCGCCGGCGCCGTGCGTGCGCAGGAAGGCTCGATTTCTCAAATCGATAACGACACGGTTGCCTATCATTTCCACGAGCCGCTAGGCGTGGTCGGGCAAATCATTCCGTGGAATTTCCCGATCCTGATGGCGGTATGGAAGCTTGCGCCCGCGCTCGCCGCCGGCAATTGCGTGGTCCTGAAACCGGCGGAACAAACGCCGGCATCGATCCTCGTGTTCCTCGAACTGATCGAAGACTTGCTGCCGGCCGGCGTGCTGAACGTGGTCAACGGCTTCGGGCTCGAAGCGGGCAAGCCGCTGGCATCGAACAAACGCATTTCGAAAATCGCATTCACCGGCGAAACCACGACCGGCCGCCTGATCATGCAGTACGCGAGCCAGAACCTGATTCCAGTGACGCTCGAACTCGGTGGCAAGAGCCCGAACATCTTCTTCGCCGACGTGATGAACGCGGACGACAGCTTCTTCGACAAGGCGCTCGAAGGCTTCGCCATGTTCGCGCTGAATCAGGGCGAGGTGTGTACGTGTCCGTCGCGGGTGCTGATTGAAGAGAGCATCTACGACAAGTTCATCGAACGTGCGCTCAAGCGTGTGGCCGCGATCAGCCAGGGCCATCCGCTCAATGCCAGCACGATGATCGGCGCGCAAGCGTCGCAAGAACAACTGGAAAAGATTCTGTCGTACATTGATCTGGGCAAGCAGGAAGGCGCGGAATGCCTGATCGGCGGCGAGCGCAATACGCTCGATGGCGAATTGAAGAACGGTTATTACATCAAGCCGACCGTGTTCAAAGGTCACAACAAGATGCGCATTTTCCAGGAGGAAATCTTCGGACCGGTGGTGTCGGTCACGACTTTCAAGGATGAAGCGCAAGCGCTCGAAATCGCCAACGACACACTCTATGGTCTGGGTGCCGGCGTGTGGACGCGCGATGGTACGCGGGCTTACCGATTCGGCCGTGACATCCAGGCCGGCCGCGTATGGACGAATTGCTATCACGCATATCCGGCGCATGCGGCGTTCGGTGGTTACAAGCAATCTGGCATTGGCCGGGAAAATCACAAGATGATGCTCGACCACTATCAGCAGACGAAAAACCTGCTGGTAAGTTACAGCGACAAACCGCTCGGCTTCTTCTAAAGCGGGTAGTCTGAATGGCGGGCCGCACATGCAAACGCAATGCGGCCCGCTCCCCGACACTTTAAGTGGAAACCCTGATGAGCCAAGACGAAGTTTCGCGCGTGACAGTCACGCCCGCGGCAATCGAGTTGATCGAAAAGCTGAAGGCGGAACACGGACAAATACTGTTTCACCAATCTGGCGGATGTTGTGACGGAAGCGCGCCCATGTGCTTTCCGGTTGCTGAATTCATGGTCGGTTCGTCCGACGTCAAACTTGGCGAGATTGCCGGCGTGCCTTTCTACATGAGCGATTCGCAATTCGAATACTGGCAGCATACGCAACTGATCATCGATTGCGTGCCGGGTAACGGCGGCATGTTTTCGCTGGAACGCCCGAGCGGTCTGCGTTTTCTCACCCGTTCGCGCCTATTCGAGGACAAAGAATCTGCATGGCTCGACGAACATCCGGTCGAGCATGTAACAGGTTGAAGCTGAAAAGACGCCGTTTCTAGTGGTACATTGTCTCGATCGACCACGCGACGGCCGGAGCTTAGCATCGACTCCATCCGCGAATGCTGGCGGAGGAGACAATGGTCATGACCCCGGTTTCTCTAGGCCGTGCCGGTACGCTTGCGAGCGATCACGCCGGCCACATGGAAGTACTCGACATCGTCCGGCAATCTCACGAAAGGTCCCGCGGTTACGGGCTCTCGGAGACCATGCGTCCCGATTACAGCGTGCTCGGTGAACCCGACCTGCTGCTCAAGCGCGAACAGAACCGCACGCTGTGCACACACGCGCTGCCGGTCATCGAAACGCTTTACGGGCAAATTGCGAATACGCACAGCATGGTCGTGCTGACCGATTCGCAGGGGCTGATTCTCCATTCCCTCGGCGACGACGATTTCCTTGCGCGCGCGGATCGCGTTGCATTGCGGGCCGGCGCATTGTGGAGCGAACAGCAGCAGGGCACCAACGCAGTGGGCACCACCATCGCCTCCGGCGACGCCACCATGATCCTGGGCGACCAGCATTACCTGCGCGCCAACCAGTTCCTCGCCTGTTCCAGCGTGCCGATACTCGACCCCTTCGGCGAGTTGCTCGGCGTACTCGATGTCTCCGGCGATTGCCGCGGTCACAGCCGTCACACCATGGCGCTCGCCAAGATGTCGGCGCAGATGATCGAAAACCACTTGTTCACCAGTGCATTCCCCGAAGCCATGCGCGTCCATTTTCACGGGCGTCCCGAGTTTATCGGCACGTTGATGGAGGGCATTGCCGCCTTTCGCGCCGATGGACGTTTTCTCTCAGCGAATCGCAGCGCGCAGTTTCAATTCGGTTTGCCACTCGCATCGCTGAAGGCGCATAGCCTGTCGTCGTTGCTCAACGTGTCGTGTGGCGAGTTGATCGATCTGATGCGCACCGGCGTGTCGGCACCGGGCGATCGGCTGCTGTCGTTGCGCCTGCCAAGCGGCGTGAATGTGTTTGCAAGCGTGGACTTCAGGCGATCCACGTCAGTGGCATTCACAACCGACGCCACTGACATCACCGATGTCGCCGCTCGCAAACGCACACCCGAGCCTCAGGCGAAGCTCTCCGGCCTGCGCTACCTGATGACCGGCGACCCGCAGGTCGCCGCGCTGGTCGAGCGCGTGCGCAAGGTTATCGGCAAGAACATTCCGATCCTGATCGGCGGCGAAACAGGGACGGGGAAAGAGGTTCTCGCGAGCGCGGTGCATCGCGATTCGCCGCAAAGCGACGGACCGTTCGTCGCGGTGGATTGTGCGTCCATCCCCGATACGCTGATCGAGTCGGAATTGTTCGGCTACGAGGAGGGCGCGTTCACGGGCGCATCGAAACGCGGCGCATGCGGCAAGATCCTGCAAGCCGACGGCGGCACGCTGTTCCTCGATGAAATCGGCGACATGCCGCTCGCTTTGCAAAGCCGTTTGCTGCGCGTCCTGCAGGAACGCACGGTGACACCGCTGGGCAGTTCGCGCTCGGTGCCGGTCGACTTCGCATTGATTTGCGCAACCAATCGAAACTTGCGCGAGCGCGTGAACAGCGGCGAGTTTCGTGAGGACCTGTATTACCGGATCAACGGCTTGCTGGTGACGTTGCCGCCGCTGCGACTGCGCACGGATCTCGCGGTGACAGTCGAAAAGATCCTCCGGGCAGAACGTCCGGGCGGCCCTGTCATCAGGGTTTCACCGGAGGTGCTTGAAGCATTTACGCAGCATGGGTGGCCGGGCAATTTCCGTCAGTTGGCGAACGTGCTCAGGACCGCCTGCGCGATGCTCGATGACGACGAAACCACTATCCTTCGCGACCATCTCCCGGAAGATTTCTTCGAGCGGGAAGGCGCGGCGTCGCAGCCGCATTCTAAAGAGAGCGGCCGTCTGGATGACCTGGCGCTCTCCGCTGTCTCTGCTGCGCTCGACACCCATGGCGGCAACGTCTCGGCGGCCGCGCGCATGCTGGGGGTGTCGCGCAATACGCTGTACCGGAAGATGGCGGCTCTCGGGGAATTGCGCAGACGTTGAATCATGACGATTGAGACAAACGTCTCATTCTCGATGATG
This sequence comes from Caballeronia sp. M23-90, assembly GCF_053574605.1. Taxonomy (NCBI): domain Bacteria; kingdom Pseudomonadati; phylum Pseudomonadota; class Betaproteobacteria; order Burkholderiales; family Burkholderiaceae; genus Caballeronia; species Caballeronia sp. M23-90. Next base: position 12,291 of record NZ_JBSIPA010000027.1, read on the forward strand.
GTGCACTGCGGTGTGATCTCGCGGAACACGCATGTTAAAACATCACCATGCGTTGATGTTCCAGTGAACGTTCGAGCACAGCCGAAGCCGCCGGAGATCCTTCATGCCGTATGTATCGCCGGCCAGACACATCGACCGCGTGCGCAGCGTGATCGAAGGGCGCGTGCTCAATGCCGGCACGGACGCCGATTCGCTCAGGCTGGCGTCATCGTATAGAAGGTCTCTGGAGCAATATCATCTCGATCCCGGCGCGACCGTCGGGCCGCGCATCCTGACCGTATCCGAATTGCGCGATGTTCAGCAGCGCGAGGAAACCGTATTGCGTGCATCGGGGCAATGTCTGTCGCGTCTGCACGAGACCGTTCGCGAAGCCGACTATTGCGTGATGCTGACCGATGCGCACGGCGTGACCATCGATTACCGGGTCGATCGCGACCGGCGTCACGAGTTCAAGCGCGCAGGGTTGTATCTCGGCTCATGCTGGTCCGAACGCGAAGAAGGCACGTGTGGGGTTGCCTCGGTGCTGCTGGATGCCGAAGCGATCACCGTCCACAAGACCGATCACTTTCGCGCGGCGTTCACCACTCTTACGTGCAGCGCGTCGCCTATCTTTGGCGTGCAGGGCGAATTGATCGGCGTGCTGGATGCCTCGGCCGTGCGTTCGCCGGAAGAGCGCGAGAGCCAGCGGCTCGTGAACCATATCGTGCGCCAAAGCGCGTTGCTGATCGAAGACGGTTTTTTCCTCAACGCAACCACGCAATGCTGGGTGTTGCTCGCGCATCGAAACCGCCATTACGTCGAGGCGCAGCCGGAAATTCTTATCGCGTTCGATGCACGCGGTTTCGCAATCGCCGCTAACCGGCGCGCGAAGGAGTGCGTGCCGGGACTGAATCACATGCCGTGTCACGTCTCTGAACTCTTCGATATCCGCGCAGAACGTCTGCTCGATGCAAGACCGGGACGCGACCTCATTTCATTCAGATTGATCGGCTCCGGCGCGCCCTTGCATGCGCGCGTGAGGCCACCCATTGCGCGCGCAGCGAGAAACACGCCGAAGCTGCAGACCAAGGAAGCGCCGCAGCCTTCGTTGTCGGAGGATGAAGCGGTCGAGCGCACCCGCATCATTGCTGCGATGACCGACGCCAAGTGGCGCCCGGTTCTCGCGGCGCAAACTCTAGGCATTTCACGGGCGACGCTTTACAGACGTATCGCGAAGCTGGGAATTCTGGCGCCTCACCGGCGTTAGCGTAAGCGGCATCTTTTCCAGCGGGCAAAGAACCCGCGTGACTTAACCGATGTTTAGTGATCCGTATCTCATGGAGGAGCGACCATGCCTGAAAGCAATCCGAACCAGACGATCTCCCAGTTGCTGGAGTCGTTCGAAGCCGCATTGAGAAGCGGCGATTCCACAGCCGCCGCCGCGCTGTTCCAGCCTGAGGGCTACTGGCGCGATCTCGTTGCGTTCACCTGGAACATCAAGACAATGGAGGGCCGCGAGCAGATCGCAGCCATGCTCGATTCACAACTGAATGCGGTCAAGCCCTCGAAGCTCCGGATTGCGGAAAACGAAACGGCGACCGAATCCGATGGCGTGACGCAATCTTGGATCACGTTCGAGACAGGCGTCGCGCGGGGAACGGGCTTCATCCGCGTGAAGGACGGACTGATCTGGACGCTGCTCACCACGATGACCGAACTCAAGGGTCATGAGGAACCCAAGGGCCAGAGGCGCCCGATGGGCGCCGAGCACGGCGCGCGCACCGACCGCACGAGCTGGACCGAAAAACGCGCGGCGGAACAAGAGACGCTGGGTTACGAGAAGCAGCCGTATTGCCTGATCGTGGGCGGCGGGCAGGGCGGCATTGCGCTCGGCGCGCGGATGCGGCAGCTTGGTGTGCCGACCATCATTGTGGACAAGAACGAGAAACCCGGTGACGCATGGCGTGCCCGCTACAAATCACTGTGCCTGCATGATCCGGTCTGGTACGACCACATGCCGTACCTGCCGTTTCCCGACAACTGGCCGGTGTTTTCGCCGAAGGACAAGGTCGGCGACTGGCTGGAGATGTACACGAAGGTGATGGAGCTGAACTACTGGGGCTCGACGATGTGCAAGTCCGCGCGCTACGACGAGGCCGCAGGCGAGTGGATCGTGGAAGTCGAACGCAACGGCGAGGCGGTGACGCTGCGGCCAAAACAACTCGTGCTTGCTACGGGCATGTCTGGCAAGGCGAACGTGCCCAAGTTCAAGGGCATGGACGTGTTCAAGGGCGAGCAGCATCATTCGTCGCAACATCCCGGGCCTGATGCGTACACGGGGAAGAAGGTGGTTGTGATCGGCGCGAACAATTCTTCGCACGATATCTGCGCGGCGTTGTGGGAAGCCGGCGTTGACGTGACCATGGTGCAGCGTTCGTCCACGCATATAGTGAAGTCCGCTTCGCTGATGGATCTCGCGCTCGGGGATCTCTACTCCGAGCGTGCGGTGGCATCCGGCATGACGACGATGAAAGCCGACCTGACCTTTGCATCGATCCCGTACAAGATCCTGCATGAGTTCCAGATCCCGGTCTACGACGCCATCAAGAAGCGCGATGCCGAATTCTACGACCGCCTGGAAAAGCGCGGTTTCATGCTCGATTTCGGCGACGACGAGTCGGGGCTCTTCATGAAGTATCTGCGGCGCGGATCGGGTTATTACATTGATGTGGGTGCGTCGGACCTGGTCGCGGACGGCAAGATCAAGCTGAAGAGCGGCGTTGATGTGGTCGAGCTGAAAGCGCATTCGGTCGTGCTGAGCGACGGCAGCGAGCTCGAGGCGGATCTCATTGTCTACGCAACCGGCTATGGCTCGATGAACGGCTGGGCCGCGGACCTGATTTCGCGCGAAGTGGCGGACAAGGTCGGCAAGGTGTGGGGATTGGGATCGGCCACGACCAAGGACCCGGGCCCGTGGGAAGGCGAGCAGCGCAACATGTGGAAGCCTACGCAGCAGCATGCGCTGTGGTTCCATGGCGGCAACCTGCATCAGTCGCGGCATTACTCGCAATATTTATCGCTGCAATTGAAGGCGCGGATGGAAGGCATTGAAACGCCGGTCTACGGCTTGCAGGAAGTGCATCACTTGTCTTGATGAAGGTAAGCGCGCAATGCCGGAGGATTCGCATTGCGCGCTTCAACCGTTCAAACCGCTTGCCGATACATCACGAAGCCGGGTTTGTCCGCAACCTTGTCGTAGAGCTTCATTGCCGTGACGTTGGTCTCGTGCGTATGCCAATACACGCGCTCGGAGCCTGCGCTTTTCGCGCTCGCATAGACACCGTTGATCAGCTTGCGGCCCACGCCATGTCCACGCGCATCTTCTGCCGTGAACAAATCCTGCAGATAACAAATGGAACCGAGCAGGGTCGTGCTGCGGTGATAGATGAAATGCACGAGGCCAATCAGCTTGCCGTCGCGTTCGGCGACCAACGCGTGAACGGGTTCGTCGGCATCGAAAAATCGCGTCCATGTCGCGTCCGTGATGTCCTGCGGCAACGCGGTTTCCCGGGCTCGGCCATAGAACGCGTTGTAGCCGTCCCACAGCGGTTTCCATGCGGTGTAATCGGCTTGCTCTATTGGTCGTATGCAGACTGTGTCGGTCATTTAGCGCTCTGCGGCGTTGAAAGGCGTTCGATTTGGGCGCCATCGGCATCGAAATTCTTTGGGTCGAGCCAGCGTTCGTAGCGAGTCTTCAACGCCGGCCATTCCGGGTCGATGATCGAAAACCACGCGGTGTCGCGGCTGCGTCCCTTGTAGGTCGTCGCTTGCCGGAAGATGCCTTCGAACGTGAAGCCGAAGCGCTTGGCCGCAGCGCGCGATGGTTCGTTCAGCGAGTCGCACTTCCATTCGAAGCGCCGATAGCCCAGATCGTCGAAGACATGACGCATCAGCAGGAAAATCGCTTCGGTTGCAATGCGCGTCTTCTTCAGCAACGGCGAGAACGCAATGAATCCGACCTCGATTACACCATTCACCGCGTCGATACGCATCAGCGCGAGCGTACCGAGCGCCTTGCCGCTGCTGGTATCGATAACCGTGAAGTGCAGCGGGTCCGAACTGGATGCGAGTTTTTCCAGATGCGCCTGATAAGCCTCGAGCGTGCTGAATGGCCCTGTCGCGAGATACGTCCAGTCGCGGCCATCGGCAGCCGAGTCGTAAGCCTCGGCCAGATCGTTCAGATGCGCGGCCGGATCGACGGGAACCAGACGGCAATAGCGTCCTTCGAGCGTGACGCGTGACGGCGGCTTTGCGCCTTTCCAGTTCGCGAGCGGTGCGCCAATGGGCTGTGCGAATTCATTTTGGAACGTGCTCAATCGATTCTCCGTCCAGGTTAATGGTTTTGCGATGCGGGTTCGTGTGGTTCCAGCGTCTGGTATAAGAATAAAATGCCGATGGCGCCAATGATAGACCCAATAACTCCGATTTATTTAGAGCCACGCATTTCTGACGATCCACCATTTCATGGACCTCGCTTTACTTTTTTCGTCGTTCTCACACCGACTCAATGGCCGGAAGATCACGCAGCAGCGTTTGCTTTACGAAGCGTTGCGCGATGCCATTCTAGATGGCCTGCTTCCCGCAAGCACGCGCTTGCCTGCCACGCGGGTGCTTGCGAACGAACTTCGCATTGCGCGCAACTCGGCCATGTTCGCCTACGAGCAACTCGCCGAAGAAGGTTTCCTGCACGTCACCCGGCGAGGTTCGGTCGTGGCCTCCGTCAGGGCTCAGACGCAATTGAACCCCGCGGCGAAGAAACCTCAGCCGGCGCAACTTTCGCGACGTATCGATGGATTGAGGCGCGAGCCGCAGACAAGTCCCATTGCGGTATCGTTTCGTCCGGGCTTGCCGGCCCTCGATGAATTCCCGATGGCGCAATGGCGCGCGGCCATCGCCCGCGCATGGCGAAAGCTCGAAGCAACAGACCTGGGTTATGCGAACAGCGCCGGCGCACCCGAGCTCCGGCAGGCGCTGGTCGATTACCTCAAGGTTTCGCGGGGCGTGCGCTGTGATATCGACCAGGTTTTCATCACCGATGGCACGCAGACGAGCCTCGATCTTTGCGCGCGCATCCTGGCGGATGCCGGCGAGCGCGTGTGGGTCGAAGATCCTGGGTACGCCGGTGCGCGTGCGGCGTTCAAGGGGGCGAACTTGTCGCTCGTATCCATACCTGTCGATGCCGATGGCATCGCGCCCACGCCTTTACACTGGACGCAGTCACCGCCCAAACTGATCTACGTGACTCCGTCGCATCAATATCCGCTTGGAAGCGTGCTCAGCATTGAACGTCGCATGAAGATCATCGAGGACGCTCGCGCCCACGGAGCGTGGGTGATCGAGGACGACTACGACAGCGAGTTCCGTCACACCGGCTCACCGTTCGCGGCCATGCAGGGACTCGCCGGCGATACCCCTGTGATCTACCTCGGCACGTTCAGCAAGACGATGTTTCCCGCGCTGCGAATCGGCTTCATGGTCGTGCCGCCCGGGCTATCCCGCGAGTTCGCACGCACGCTCGGTGAAATATCACGGCAAGGCCGCGCCGCCGATCAACTCGCGCTTGCGGACTTCATGCAAAGCGGCGCGTACACGCGGCATTTGCGGCGCATGCGTGGACTGTATTCGCGCAGGCGCGTTGCGCTGCAGGTCGCGCTCGAACAGCACTTCGGAGATTTGCTTACAGTATCGGGCGGAGCAGGCGGCATGCACCTGACGGCTCGACTGAATTCGCCCTTGCGCGATGTGGACGTCTGTCGCGCAGCACGATCCGAAGGGTTATGGGCGGTGCCGGTCAGCGAATTCTGTCTTGCCGATACAAACATCGCAGCGTACAACGGCCTCGTGCTGGGATACGCGAGCGTGCCGCCGACCGAGGCCCATGCCGCCGTCGAAAAACTCGCACGGATCGTAAGATCGATGCTGCCTTGACGTTTATCACCGCGTTCATCACCGCGTTTATTACCGACCATCCATGTCCGAACCGCTGATTCCCGCAACCGTTGCATTCCGCCCGAACGGCTCGCCTTATTCGCCGCTTTATGGCGACATTTATCACAGCGTCGTGGGCAGCATTGCGCAGGCGCAATACGTTTTCTTGCAAGGCAACGGCCTTCCCGAACGATGGCAGGGCTGCCCCGATTTCACCGTGCTGGAAACCGGCTTCGGCATGGGCATCAATTTCCTGACGACGTGGGCTGCATGGCGCGCGGATCCATCGCGCGGCGGCCGTCTGCACTTCGTATCCGTGGAAAAGCATCCGTTCTCCGCCAGTGACCTCCGTCTCACGCACGCAGCCACCATAGACGATGCACCCGTCGCAGCGCTCGCACAAACGCTTGCCGACGCATGGCCCGACCTCACGCCCGGCACGCACACGCTCGCCTTCGATAACGACATCACCCTGACACTTATATTCGACGACGCGGTCACTGTCTTGCCTACGCTGCAATTTCGCGCCGATGCGTTTTATCTCGATGGTTTTGCGCCCGCCAAAAACCCGGAGCTATGGACGCCATCGGTGTTCGAGTCGCTCGGGGCGCTAGCGAACGAAGGCGCAACGTTCTCGACCTACACGAGCGCCGGCGATGTCAAACGCGCGCTGTTGCATGCCGGTTTCCAATACAAGAAGATACCGGGCTTCGGCTGGAAACGCGCAATGCTGGCCGGGAAATATTTACCGCTTTAATCGTCGCCTAAGAACCATAAATTGCCGATTTTCCGGCTATTGCTCTGAATGAAATTCACCTGAAAGGCACATCGCGTTTCATCGCCGACGGCGCGTTGCAGAAAATGTATCATCTGCGCCAGCACGCGCGGCGGCCTTGTTCCGGAAGGCGCCGCGCACCCATTACACCGGCAGAACCGCGCCCCCGATGCGCTCAATTCAATAACAGGGATAACGCAATGCCCGATCGTATTGCTGTCGATCAGAACAGCTTTCGCCGTATCATTCGACGCAACATCGCCTTGCCGCTTGGCGCGGGAATCGCCACTGCGGCCGTGTTCGTGGGCCTGCTGTTCTATCTGCTGTCGGCCATGAACTGGCTCGAACATTCGGAGCGGGTGATCGGTGATGGCAACGACCTGATCAAGCTTGCGGTCGATCGTGAATCCGGCCAGCGCGGTTTCCTGCTCACTGGCGACGACAGCTTTCTTGCCCCTTACCAGCTTGGCAAGGCGAGCTTCAACGCAAAGCTCTCGACGCTCATTGACCTGGTCAGCGATAACCCGCCGCAGGTCGAACGCCTGAAGCGCATCGAAGCGTTGCAAACGCAATGGGAACGCTTTGCCGAACAGACCATCGCCATGCGGCGGGCAAATCAGGACGTCGTCGGGATTCTGCGCACGGGGCGTGGCAAGCTTGAATTCGACGAGACCCGCCGCGAGTTCAAGGACTTCATGGACGTAGAGCTGAATCTGCGCTGGGAGCGCGCCGCGACCGCGAAGCAGGTCACGATCACGGCTGTCGCCATCTTCCTTGCGATCAGTTTGTCCTTGAGCGCGATGCTTGCCATCTTCGGGCGTCGCGAGTTGATGAAGCTGTCCGAGACCTACGATAACGCGCTGCAGGCACAGGCCGAACACAACGAGGTCCTGCATCAGCAGGCGTGGCTGCGAACCGGACAGAGCCAGCTCGCAGAGAGTCTGGTCGGCCAGCAGACATTGCCGCGCCTCGGCCGCGCGATGCTCGAGTTCCTTTCGCAGTATCTTGGCGTGGTGGTCGCAGCGCTTTACGTGCGCGATGAAAGCGGCAAGCTGCGCCGCGTCGCCGCGTATGGTTTCAGCCGCGAGAACGAGGCGCGCGAACAATCCTTCGAGAACGCCGAGACGCTTGTCGGGCAAGTGGCCGAGAGCCGTCGGCTGATGGAACTCGACGATATCCCCGACAACTATCTCAAGGTCACCTCGGGCCTTGGAACCAGCCCGCCTAAAAGCGTGGTGATGACCCCCATCGACAACGACGGCGCCGTGAACGGTGTGATCGAACTCGGCTTCATGCAGACACCGTCGAAGCGCGATGTCGAGTTGCTCAAGCTGATATCGGCGAACGTAGGCGCTTCGGTGGAAGCGGCGTTGTATCGTGAACGTCTGCAGGATGTGCTCGCCGAAACGCAGCAACTTAACGAAGAGTTGCAGGTCCAGCAAGAAGAATTACGCTCCGCAAACGAAGAACTGGAAGAGCAGACCGCCGCACTTGAAGAGTCGCAATCCAACCTGAACAACCAGAAGGCCGAACTCGAAACCATCAACGAGCAGCTCACGTTCCAGGCGCTGACGCTCGATGAGAAAAACGAAGCGCTCAACAAGGCGCAGACCGAACTCGAAGCGCGCGCCGAAGACTTGCAGCGGGCGAGCCGCTACAAGTCCGAGTTCCTCGCGAACATGTCGCACGAGTTGCGCACGCCGCTGAACAGTTCGCTGATCCTCGCAAAGCTGCTGTCCGAAAACCACAAAGGCAATCTCAGCGACGAACAGGTCAAGTTCGCAAACACGATCTATTCGGCAGGCAACGACCTGCTCAACCTCATCAACGATATTCTCGATATCTCCAAGGTCGAGGCGGGCAAGCTCGAACTCGCGCCGGAAGAAGTATCGCTCGCGCGCCTGACGGAATCGTTGCAGCGGACCTTCGAACCGCTCGCGGGTCAGAAGCGGCTGACGTTCACGGTCGGTAATGAACCCGGCACGCCGTCTTCAATCTTCACCGACTCGCGGCGGCTCGAACAGATCCTGAAGAACCTGATATCGAATGCGCTGAAGTTTACCGATACCGGCGCCATCTCACTGACGTTGGGCCGCACGGGCGACGATCGTGTGCGCTTCGCGGTGAAGGATTCGGGTATCGGCATTGCGCCGGAAAACCAGGAGACGATCTTCGAAGCCTTCCGTCAGGCGGACGGCACCACGAGCCGTCGATACGGGGGCACCGGACTCGGCCTTTCCATCTCGCGCGATCTCGCGAAACTGCTGGGCGGCACTATCCACGTGACGAGCGCGCTGGGCGCGGGCAGCACCTTCGAACTCATTTTGCCGGCGCGCTGGACGGATAGCAGTGAAGTGGCGGAGAGCGCACCTGTCGTGGCGCCGCCGCGTGCGGTCCCCGTACCCGTCGTCCGTGTCGAGGCGCCGCTCGTGGAGACTGCGACCGTCGCCGTCGCCGCGTATGACGACGACCGGCACGAAGCCAATCCGGGAAAACGCTCGGTGCTGGTGATCGAAGACGACCTGGCATTCGCGAGCATCCTGTACAACCTCGCGCACGAAATGCGTTATCGCTGTCTGGTGGCGCAAACCGCGGCCGAAGCCATGCAACTCGTCGCGCAGCATCTGCCCGATGCAATCCTGCTCGATATCGGCTTGCCCGATCGTTCGGGGCTCATGGTCCTGCAACAACTGAAGGACGGGCCGCAGACCCGTCATATCCCCGTGCACGTGGTCTCCGCCAACGACAGCGGCGAGGCGGCGCTGCATCTTGGCGCTATTGGCTATGCAGTCAAGCCGACCACGCGCGACCAGCTCAAGGACATCTTCCGCAAGCTGGAAGACAAGTTCACGCAGAAGGTCAAGCGCGTATTGCTGGTCGAAGACGATGCCCGCCAGCGCGAAAGTATCGTGCAGCTCATCGGCGATGATGACATCGACATCACCGCCGTCGAGTTCGGTGAGGAAGCGCTCGCGCTGCTGCGCACGACCATTTTCGATTGCATGATCATCGACTTGAAACTGCCGGATATGCAAGGAGGCGAACTGCTCCAGCGCATGTCGGGCGAGAACATGTATTCGTTCCCGCCGGTGATCGTCTATACCGGACGTAACCTGACGCACGCGGAAGAAGCCGATCTGCTCAAGTACTCGCGCTCGATCATCATCAAGGGCGCGCGTTCGCCCGAGCGCTTGCTGGATGAAGTCACGTTGTTCCTGCACAAGGTGGAGACCGATCTGTCCACCGAGCGGCAAACCATGCTGAAAACCGTGCGCGGCCGTGATCGCGTGTTCGAGGGCCGCCGCATTCTTCTCGTCGATGACGACATCCGCAACATCTTTTCGCTGAGCAGCGCGCTCGAACACAAGGGCATGACGGTCGATATCGCGCGCAACGGTTTTGAAGCCATCGACAAGCTCAACGAGGTGACGGATATCGACCTGGTGCTGATGGACGTGATGATGCCCGCAATGGACGGGCTCGAAGCCACGCGCCGCATTCGTACCGATGCCCGCTTCAAGACCCTGCCGATCATCGCGATTACAGCAAAGGCGATGAAAGACGATCAGGAACAGGCGCGCGCGGCCGGGATGACGGATTATCTGGCGAAGCCGATCGATCTGGACCGGCTCTATTCGCTGTTGCGTGTCTGGTTGCCGGGGCTGGAAAGAATCCGGGCTTGACGGTCTTGAAAGAACTCTGCAGGGCCTCTGACCGTTCTTTCAATCGAACTCCTGGTATTGCGGCAATGAATCAGTGATCGTGTACCACGGCGCTTTCGATCCAACAAAAATATGCGCCGTGGGACGGATGGAGGGGCTATCCATCAGCGTGCCCATCGTCACATGAGCGAACGCGCCTTCACGCACGACGGAGTACATGAGCGAGCCGCAATGCCTGCAATGGACGTCGTGCGCGGCGCGTGGATCGCCGTGGATCAGCAGCGCGTTTTCACCTTGCACAAGCGTGAGCTTGTTCCGTTCGATGCCCGCAAACGGCTTGAAAGCCGAGCCTGTTGCGCGCCGGCAATTCGAGCAATGGCAATTCAACGCATAGACGAATTCGTCCTTCACCGCGTAGCGGACCGCGCCGCACAGGCACTTTCCGGCAAGCAAGGCACAGGCGTGAACCTCGTTCGATGAATTCATGATCGGTGGATGAAAGAGCCTCGTATGCCGCAAGTTTAGGCGTGACGCGTGTGTCTGCGCTATCCCGTCGAGCGAATATCCTTAGCAGGGTTCATACTTACGCCTGGCCGCCTTGCTGCGACCGTTTCACGCGTCGCGGCGGCAACGACCCCGCGCCGGCTCCACGTTCCCCATTACAACAACTTCATGCCCCGCAACCAGCAGACGTCGCGTCCGTTAGTCATTGCATCGGTGATGGCATCAATGGCAATGGTCGCCATTGAAGCCACCATTGTTTCCACCGCCATGCCGCAGATCGTCGCGCAACTCGGCGACCTGCATTTGTACAGTTGGGTCTTCTCGTCGTTCCTCCTGACGCAGACCGCAATGACTGTCATCTTCGGCAAGCTCGCCGATCTTTACGGCCGCAAGCCGATTGCGCTCATCGGCATTGCGATTTTCCTGATCGGGTCGGTGCTCGCCGGCTTCGCGTGGTCCATGCCCGCCATGATCGTGTTCCGCCTGATCCAGGGCGTAGGCGCAGGCGCGATCCAGCCGGTCACGCTGACCATCGTCGCGGATCTTTACCCGGCACGCGAACGCGGCAAGGTGCAGGGGTATCTCGCCAGCGTCTGGGCTATTTCAGCGGTGGTCGGACCCATGGTCGGCGGGTTGATCATCCACGACTTCTCGTGGGCGTGGATCTTCTGGATGAACGTACCGATCGGGCTTTTATCGGCGGCGGGTTTCATCATGTTCCTGCGCGAGTCGGAACGGCATGCAAAACCGTCCATCGACTTCGCGGGCGCGGGGCTGTTCATGGTCACCATTGCTTCGTTGATGATGGCGCTGACCTACGCGGGTGACGACGATATCGCCAAGGCATTCATGGCCGGCGGCGCGTTCGTGGTGTGCCTGTTGTTCTTCCTGATGCAGGAAAAACGCGCGGCCGAACCGATGATTTCATTCGCGCTCTGGAGCCGCCGCCCGATTGCCGCGTGCAATGGCTCGACGGTACTGTCCGGCATGATCCTGATGGGTTCGACGACGTTCCTGCCCATGTACGTGCAGGGCGTGTTGCACCGTTCGCCGGTGATTGCAGGCCTCGCGCTCACCATGATGATGGTCGGCTGGCCCGCCGGCGCGACCTTTGCCGCGAAGTCGTTGCATCGCTTTGGCTTGCGGCCCATCCTGGTCGGAGGCAGCGCATTCATTCCGATCGGCGCCGTGTTCCTGCTGACATTGTCGCCGGGAAGTTCGCCGTTGATTGCCGCGTTCGGGTCGTTGATCATGGGATTCGGCATGGGGACGTCCAGCGTCAGTTCGCTCATGCTGATCCAGGAGATCGTAGACGTCGCGCAGCGCGGCAGCGCGACGGCATCGAACCTGTTCTCGCGCAATCTGGGAAGCACGCTCGGCGCGACCTTGTTCGGCGCGGTCCTGAACTTCGGGTTGAGCCATTCAAAGGACGTGGCCGCGGTGACATCGGATCAATTGAAAGCGTTGCTGCAGAACCAGGCGGGGAGCATGGGCAGCGGGGACGCGATACGTCAGGTGCTGCACGACTCGCTGCACCTGACGTTCGTCTCGATCTTCGTGATTGCACTATTCGCGGTGGGATTCTTGTTGTTCGTGCCGAAGGTCGACATTGGCGGCGAGCGGAAGATGCCGGTGGAAGCGCTCGCGCCGCTGGAGGACTGAAGCCTCATTGCGTCTTTCGGTTGACCACGTCGAGCGGCAGCTCGACATGGATGCGAAACCCGTCGGACGGTGCGCTTTCAAAAGCAATCCGTCCTTGCAATTCATGCACGCGTTCCTGCATGCCGAGAAGTCCGAAGCTGTCCTTGCTGCGGTTCCGGCCGATCGTCGTGCCCTTGCCGTTATCCTCAATATCGAGCTGCAGGTGATCATGCGTGAGGCGCATTTCGATGCGAACCCACGTGGCTTGCGCATGACGCGTGACGTTGTTCAGCGCTTCCTGCACAAGGCGAAAAACGGCTGTCGCCGCCGTCGCTGATAAATCCAGCGGACCGGCCAGATTGTTCACCGAGATGACCAGTTGATAGCGGCCGCGAAACTCGCCTGCAAGCCATTCGATCGCGGCTTCGAGTCCCAGGTCATCGAGCATGGACGGCCGTAACCCGCCGGCTAGGCGCCGCGTGGACGCAATGATGGAATCGATCTTGTCCTGCACGAGATGCGTGCGTGGTTTTGCCAGGCGCGAGTCGTCAGTGCCATGCGATAAAACCCGATCCAGCATCGCAACATCCATTTTCAATGCGATCAGTTGCTGGCCGAGGTCGTCATGCAGTTCACGCGCGATCCGTGCCCGTTCCTCCTCCCGGGCGCTCTGCACATGCGCGGACAATGCGCGGGTGTGCTGCAAATCGATCAGCCGGAGACGGTCGGTCATGTCGCGCGTGACTTTCGCGAAGCCTTGAAGCGCGCCATCGGGCGCGCGTATTGCCGTGATCGTGACGTTTGCCCAGAATTGCGACCCGTCCTGGCGCACGCGCCAGCCTTCGTCTTCTATGCGGTCCTCGGCCTCCGCAAGCGCCAGTTCGGTCTCGGGCTTGCGGATCGCGATGTCCTCGGGCGTATAGAACACGGAGAAGTGCTGCCCCACGATCTCGCCGGCCGTATAACCCTTGATACTTTGCGCGCCGCGATTCCAGCTCACCACATGCCCGAGCCGATCGAGCATGAAGATCGCATAGTCCTGGACCGCATCGACGAGCATGCGGAAGTGAACGTCGCTTATTTCAAACGGGAACGCATTGCTTGATGAGGCGTCGTTTGCCCGTCGCGAGGAAGATGGATCGTCTGGTTGGTCGACCGGCACGTGATTCTCCCGCTCGGATTGCTCGCAAAAACGTCATCACTCCCGCGCGCCGCTGGCCGCGGGAGATCAGACGGTCACTTCTTCAGGCCATCCATCAACTGAACGGTCTCGTAGTTCTGGACGAGTTTTTCCAGGCCGCGCACCACATCGGCTTCCATTTCAAGCAGCGCCTTGTCACCCTGGAATCTCGCGCGAACGGCCGGATGAAAGCGCGTATTGATGAAGTCGCTGATTTCCTCGATATGCTCGAGGGTCCCCGAATCCGGATAAAGAACCGTTTTTGGGGACGCGGCATCGTAGAAAAGATTGTGCTTCCACTTGGGCACGAAGTTCTCGGGCTTCGTATCTGTCACCAGGAACGAGCCGATCAACTGGAGCTTGCCCTTCATTGTCTTTGGGGTCAGAAACGTCCAGACCTTGCGGGGGAGACGTTCCTTCATCCCCTCCAGCTTGTCGCCGTTTGAACCCAATGTCCCGATGCGCCCTTCCTTGATGTCTGACGCATAATCTTTCCAGTAATAGAAAATATCCAAAGCTTGTGACCCGTTGTTCCTGTAGTTGCTGGTATGCACCAGTCGCAGCCGAGACTCTGCCTACGCCCGGCTGGGCATGACTGGGGCGCTTATTTGTCGTTCAAAAATCGATCACGATGGCTTTCGAGCGTCGCTCGTATTTCCCGATCATATCGCGCCGGACGAACATTCTCGAAACAGCGCTTCGTGGACGGGGTATTGCCCGATTTTAATTTCATACGTCAATGAGCTGGCGTGCGGCAAATCCTATGCTGAATCGGTCGGAATGCCCGCTGCATGAATCGACGCTAGAATCGGGTTTCGAATCACGTTCAGCCATCGGAATATGCCAGATAGCGTCGCCTACCATCGTAGCAACTTGACTCCCGGTCTTGTGCTTGGTGAGGCGCGTCTTTCGGATTTTCGCTTCGAGCGTCATTATCATCTGGATTACCACGTGGGCATGGTGACCGAGGGGGTTCAGCGGCAGCGGCATCGTGGCAATACGGAATTTCTCGCGCCCGGACGGATCTCGCTCATGCCGCCGGGCGAGATACACGATGGCGATCGGTATGGCGACGGCGCATATGTGCTCAAGACTTTTCGTTTATCGCCCGAGCTTCTTGGCGCCGTGGCCGAAGAAATCTTGGGCTCGAATGCCGAACCGACCCCTGCCGGCGCGCTCCTCGAAAACGCCGGACTGGCGGCGCGTCTGATCAACCTGCACAGCACGATGCAGGCAAGTGCCGTAGCGTCGCCGCTGGCGTTGCAATCGGAATGGCTGACGTTGTTCGACCGCTTGTTCACGCAATCGCGCGTGGTCGCGCCGCAGTCGGTCAAGGGTAGGTTGCGCGCCGAGGACTGGCATCGCGTGAAAGATTATTGCCACGCGCATCTGGCGCACAAGATCACGCTGGATGAACTCGCTGCGCTTTGTGGGTTGGAGCGATTTCATTTCCTCAAGCTGTTCAGGCAGACCGTTGGCATGACGCCGCACGCGTGGCTCGTGCGGTTGCGGCTTGAACAGGCCGCATCCATTCTGCATGCAACGTCGCGAAGCATTGCCGATGTCGCGCAGGACGTCGGTTTCTACGATCAGAGCCATTTCAACCGCGCGTTCCGGCGTGCATTCGGCGTGGCGCCATCGCGCTATTGATACGCTTCATGCGGTTTTATCCGGCAAGCCGCGCGACGTTGGCGATCAGGTTATCGACGTCTTCAGTGGTCGTCGCGAACGACGTCACGAAGCGCACCACGCCCGGTTCCCATCGGTTGTGGTAGAACACGAACCCCGCTGCCAGAAGCCCTTCAATGACCGCTGCCGGCAAGCGGCAGAAGAGAATGTTCGCTTGCGGCGCGCCGAAGATCTCCACGCCCTCCAGGTCCTTGATGCCGTCCTGAAGGCGCCGGGCGGTGTCGTTTGCCTGGCGTGCGTTGCGCAGCCATAGATCATCGGTCAGATACGCGTCCATCTGCGCCGAAAGAAAGCGCATCTTGGAGAACAGATGGCCGGCGCGCTTGCGCCGGTAACCCATCTCGGCGGCCAGTTTTTTATCGAACAAAACGATGGCTTCAGCGCATGGAACACCATTTTTTGTTGCGCCAAAAGACAGCGCGTCGACGCCTGCTTTCCATGTCATTTCCGCAGGCGTGCAGTCGAGCGAGACGAGTGCATTCGCAAAGCGCGAACCGTCCATGTGCAGGCCGATCGAGGATGCGCGGCACAGGTCGCCCAGTTCGCGGATTTCATCGAGGCTGTAGATGCTGCCCACTTCCGTAGCTTGCGTGATGCTGACGCACGAAGGCTGCGTCACGTGGACGTCGCCGACCTTGACGTTCGCGGCCTTGCGCAGGTTCACGGGGTCGATCTTCGCGGACGGCCCGTCGACAGAAATCAACTTCGCGCCGTTCGTATAAAACTCGGGCGCGCCGCATTCGTCATTGTTGACATGGCTCGACGGGTGGCAAAAGACGCTGCCCCAGGGCGGCGTCATGGCCGCGAGGCACAACGCGTTTGCCGTCGTTCCAGTAGGCACGAGAAACACATCCACGTCGCGCTCGAACAGTTCGGCAAGCTTGCGTTCGACGCGCGCCGTGAGCGCATCGCCGCCGTAAGGCGTTGACTGGCCCGTGTTGCAGTCCACCATGGCTTCAATCACTTCCGGCGAAGCTCCGGCGATGTTGTCGCTCGAGAAGCCGAGGGCGGGTTCTTTGTGTGTCGATACAGCTTGCTGATTCACGAGTCGGTCCTTTCTGCGGCGGCAAGGGGTGCGCTTCAAACTCGTGAGCTTAGTGAAAACCTGATCTGTACGCTTGTATAAAATTGATCGGCGTGACCGCCGTAAATCAGTGCGGCTTTTTACGGCAGCGCGCCAGACCGTTCACGAATCGCCGCTGCGCCGTGCCGCCAGGAACGCCGCTTTCCTTTCTTCCCTTTCCGCCGCAAAGGCAGGGCTGATGGTCGCGTGGGTATCGTCGAAAGAAAACGGCTTGCTGCCTGGAGTCGGCCGCCACGATGCATCGACAACCTTCTTGCTGCGCTTATGCACCAGATGCACCGCCGGTTCCGCCTTGCCTTGCGGGTCGTCCCACTTCATTTGCCACGCACGAAGCAGGAGCAGGACTTCATCTAGATCCTTGCCTTTGGCCGTTGCGTGATACTCGTAACGCGGCGGCCGTTCGTTATACAGGCGCCGCTCGATCACGCCGTCCTTCTCGAGGCGCTTCAGTCGTGTCGACAACAAAAACGACGACATGCCCGTCTGCGCCTGGATTTCCTCGAAGCGCCGCGAGCCCATGCTCAGTTCGCGCAGAATGAGCAGGGTCCAGCGGTCACCCACCACGCTCAACGAGCGCGCGATGGGGCAGACACTTTCGCAAACCTGGTCCCAACTCATCCTTTCTCTCCGCTATCAAACAATCGGGTTCACGCAACATGCACTGGCAGCTTCGATAACAACTCGTCAGTCGTCAATATAGCGTGCGCGAACATGGGGGCGTTGGTTTGCGCCGCGACCATTCCCGCATGGCTGAATGCAGCGGTCGCGTCTTTTACGAGCGTCACATGATAGCCGAGCTCCATGCCGAAACGGCCCGTGGACTCAATACAGCTATTCGCGATCAGGCCGACAAGGATGATCTTCTGGATGCCATTCTGCTTGAGTTGCAGGTCGAGATCCGTATTGGCGAAGCCGCTTTGCGCCCAGTGTTCCTTGATGACGACATCGCCTGGTTGCGGACCGAATTCCGGATTGAACTCGCCGCCCCACGTGCCGACTTCGAACGCCTTGGTCGGCAGTCCCGCCTGCTGGAACATGTTGATGTGCTGCCAATGATCGAAGTCGCCGGGATGCGAGCGGTGATGCGGAACGATAAAAACCTGAATGCCTGCTGCCCGCACCGTGGGGATGATCTGGCGGAGATTGTCGAACATGTGCGACGCGTCGGCGGTCTCCTTGATCGCGTTGAAGAGCTTGCCGCCCTCGGTCATGAAGTCGTTGTACGGATCGACGATCAACAGCGCGGTGTTGTGTTGCTCATAGTTCGATGCAGACATGGCGGCTCCCGGAAAAGTGGAAATGGATGAATCAGGCAACCGTGACCGAATGTTACTTCAAAAAATGAAGGCACAACAAAAAAAGATGCCGTGCGATTGGCGGCGCTTGGTCGCCCGTGGCACGGCATCTAAATGTTCATTAAGAACTTAAGACTTTTAGAACGCTTGAGAAACTCAGGTCCGAAGCAGCCGCGTCGACATCGGGCTTGCAGCTTTCTGATTGAACAGCGTTGCTCTGACCCGCGCCGGATCGAGACCAAACGTCTCGCCGGCCGCCGCTGCAATCAACGAGTCGAGCCCGAGCGTCGGCCGCAAATCGCGCCCCTGGTAAAGCGCCGCAAGATGAAACAAGTTCCGATAA
>NZ_JBSIPA010000280.1:0-8752 GCF_053574605.1 Caballeronia sp. M23-90
ACACGATGGCGCCGCACATGCTGCTGCTGGAAGAAGTGCGCCGCCGTGCTGATGAATTCGATGTGCTGCATTTTCACATCGACTATTACCCGTTCTCGCTGTTCTCGCGCCAGCCGGTGCCTTTCCTCTGGAAAGCATTCTGCAATCCCTCGCCGACCACCTCTACACCCCCGAACCGGCAGTCGAGCTGGACATCGCGTTCCATGTGGCAATCGCGCATGCCACGCATAACCGTTACTACGTCGATCTGCTGCAGTACCTGAACCTCCAGATCCGCCAGGCGGTGCAAACTGCGCGCACGCATTCGCTCGCGCTTGAACGGCTGCCGGACGCCGTGCATCGCGAACATGTCCGTATCTTCGACGCAATCCGCGCCGGCGACGCGCTCGCTGCCCGTACGGCCGCAACATCGCATCTGCAAAACGCCGCGGCGCGGCTCAACCTCGACATCACCCCTCGCCAACAATGACCGATCTCGCCTTCTCCCAACGTCTTGCCGACAAGCTCGGAACCGACGCCGTCATCACATCTGCCGATGAAATCGCCCCGTGGCTCTCGGATTGGCGCGGCATGTACAAGGGCCAGGCGCAGGCGGTCGTGCGCCCATCGACAACGGACGAAGTCGCCGCATGTCTTGCCTTGTGCTCGGACGCCCGCGTGCCCGTGGTGCCGCGCGGCGGCAATACCGGTTTGTGCGGCGCCGCCACGCCCGATGCGAGTCCGGCCAACGTGATCCTGAGCCTCGATCGCATGAACGCGATTCGAAGTATCGATACCGTGGGCAACACGATGGTCGCCGAAGCCGGCTGCATTCTCGGCAACCTGCAGCGTGCCGCCGAAGAGCAGCACAGGTTGCTTCCGTTAAGCCTTGCGGCCGAAGACTCGTGTCAACTGGGGGGCAACCTCTCGACCAACGCAGGCGGCGTCAACGTCGTGCGTTACGGCATGACGCGTGAACTCGTGCTCGGCCTTGAAGCGGTGTTGCCCAACGGCGAGATCTTTCACGGGCTGCGCACGCTGCGCAAGGACAACACCGGCTACGACCTGAAGCAGTTGATGATCGGCTCGGAGGGCACGCTCGGCATCATTACCGCTGCAGCACTGCGGTTATATGCACGCAATGACGTGCGCGTGGTCGTGCTGGCCGCGGTGAATTCGTCGCAGCAAGCGCTGGAACTGTTCGAGCTTTTGTTCGAGCGCGGCGGTCCGCGCATGCAGGCATTCGAGTTCTTCACGGCGCAATGTCTGGACATGGTGCTCGCGCAAGTCGAGGGCATGCGTGCGCCGTTCGCCGAACGTCACCCGGCGTATGTGTTGATCGAACTCGCGGATACCGTCGATGAAACCGCCTTGCGCGAACTCGTGGAAACGGTGATCGGCGAAGCGCTGGAGCGCGAGCTATGCGCCGATGCTGCGGTTTCCGAGTCCATTGCGCAGGTAAATAGCATGTGGCGTTTGCGGGAAGAGATATCGGAAGCTCAACGCGCCGATGGACCGCACCTGAAACATGACGTGTCGCTGCCGATCGAATCGATTCCAGCGTTTCTCGAAACTGCCGGCAAGCGTGTGGAAAATCATCGTGAGGGCGTACGTCTGATCGTTTTCGGTCATTTCGGCGATGGCAACCTGCACTACAACCTCTCGCGCCCGGCCGGCGCGCCACGCGATTACTTCGCGCAACATGGCGAAGGCCTGACCGCCGAAGTGCTCGACGAAGTCGCGCAATATGGCGGCAGTATCAGCGCGGAACATGGCATCGGACAGCTCAAGCGCGAGTATTTCAATCGCTATAAAGACCCGCTGGAGATCCGGCTCATGAAGGAGATCCGCAAGGTCTTCGATCCGAACGGCATCATGAATCCGGGCAAGATTTTCTGAGCGGTTGTAATCAGCGGGGTTTCCCGCCAAACCGTATCGCGCGAGCCCCGCGTGTCTTATTGGCTAAGGGCTGTTGGTCGTACTTGAAGCCTGTTTGATCAGATTGGCGTTCAGTTGCCCGACAAGCCCGTAAAGCACGCTGATGAACGGCGCCGGAATCCCCGCCTTCACTGCAATCTCATATGGCGCGCCGAGAATCGCCTCGATTTCAAGTTGGCGGCCAGCTTCCACGTCCTGGAGCATCGATGTCCTGAACGCACCGAGCTTGCGCGTCATCGCGTTGCGGGCGTCAGTGGTCATGGTCAGCTCGATCCCGATCTCCTTGCCAATGCGCCGCGCCTCTTCCATGACGGAAACAACCAGGCTCTTGGTGAGCGGATCGTCCAGGATCACGTCGCCGGTTGATCGCGTAATGGCGCTGATCGGGTTCATGGTCATGTTGCCCCACAGTTTCACCCAGATGTCGCGGCGAATGTCATCGGACGCGACTGCGTCGAACTGGGCGTGACGCAACAGTTCGACGGCACGAGCCGCGCGATCGGCCATTCGCGCGGATCCCGGGCCGATGATGAGCTCGTTGCCGTAGCCTTTCCGGATCACGCCGGGCTCTGCAATCGACGATGAAATATGCACCACGCATCCCGATGCCTGCGATGGCGGCAGCGCCGCCGACACCACGCCTCCAGGGTCCACGGACTCAAGACGCTGACCTGCGAGCGCACCGCCGAATTCGTTGAGATACCACCACGGCACGCCGTTCATGACCGACACGATATGCGTTCCGGGACCGACGAGCGGCGTGAGCGAAGCTGCCGCCGCAGTCAGTGCGGGCCCCTTCAGGCAGATGAAAAGCAGGCCTTGCACGCCCAGCGTTTCGGGCTGATCGGTTGCATCGACTTTGAGCGTATAGCGATCATCGCCATCGATCACGCTGAGGCCGTTGCGTTTTATGGCGTCAAGCTGCGCGCCTCGCGCAAGCAGGCTGACCGCCTGGCCGGACCGCGCGAGGCGGGCCGCAACGATACCGCCAATGGCGCCGCCGCCAACCACCGTGATTTTTCCATCTTGCGTATTCAAAACTTTGCCCTCCAAGCGAATCTTGTCCCGAAAGCCCGGGATTGAGCTAAGCTGATGCTATCGATTAATTGATGCGTGCGCAAGCATCTAAAAACCGCTTGTGCGCTTTCGTCGGAATGCAAAAAAGCCGGAGGAAAAAAATGAACAATACGACCATGATTCAAAGCCTGTTCACGTATCGATTGCATGTGCTGAAAAAGCAGACCGACAAGGCCATGAACGAAGCGTTCAGCAACGGTATTGCATTGACGCTGACCGAGGCTCGCGTCTTGTTGAGCGTGGGGTCGTTCGGCGCGCTTTCGGTATCGGATCTGGGCCGCGCGTCGAATCTGGATCGCAGCCAGGCGAGCCGTGCAACGGACATTCTCGAGAGAAAAGGGCTGGTGGAAAAGACATCGAACGCAACCGATGGCCGTGGTGTTGTCGTGTCGCTGACCACGAAGGGCAAGAAAACATATTCGCGCGCCGCCACGATTGCTCAGGCGCAAAACGACGAAATACTTGCCGCGCTGCTTCCTGCGGAACGTAAAGCAATCCATTCGATGCTCGCGAAACTGGTCGCCGCGCAATGCGTGGAAGAAATGGCTGAATGATGTTGATGGCGGCTTGCATTGAATTCCAATGCAGGTGAAAAGTATCCTGCGGCATATTATTGGGGTGAGCCGAACGCGCAGTATGCAGCATGGCGCGTGGCGGTCGATTATAGAGTGTCGCCCATATCTGCCGGATAGCGCGCGGTGTGGGGCAAACAAGATGGCATTCCCGCATCAACCCGATATAACCTTGGGTGGCCTCAATATCTGATTATCCTGCTGGTTATAAACAAACCGTCGTCAATGTGTAATCCTCGAGCCGAGCAACGCGATTTGACGTTGCACGCCCGATCCCCGGCCAGCAGCGCATCCGATTAAACGTCCAGCGAATACCTAGGTGTTGTTTTACTGCCGAAACCCGGCGAAGGGTTTATAGGGATGTCTCCCGCGCCAGTCGTTCTATAACGTACGCGCACCGGTCAGTAATAACCCGACCTCACAAAGTGATCTGAAACATCGTTTCGATCAATTAACTTGGAATTGTTTTATTCAATAGGTAATATGATTCTCAGCGCTGCTGCAACGCTGTATATAAATCAAGTCAGCGCACTGAGAGAGAGGTGCCAAAATGAAGCCGAGATTCATATCTTCCGTGCTCGCGGGCGCATTGCTTTTCGCGCCGGTTGTACAAATCGCGAATGCCGCTGTTTATACCAACGGTACGGCGACCGCCACATTTACCGTATCGCTTACGCTGCAAGCCAATTGCACGATTGCCGCCACGCCTTTGAATTTCGGCACAAACGGCGTATTGGCAACCGCGATCAACCAGCAGACCACCCTTGCGGTCACCTGCACGAACACCACGCCGTACAACGTCGGACTCGACGGCGGCAGCGTGGCCGGTTCCACGGTTGCTGCGCGCTTGCTTGCAGGGACTGCCACGGGCAATACGGGTACGACGGTAGCCTTCCAGTTGTATCAGGACGCCGGTCACTCGGTCCCCTGGGGCATCACCCAGGGCACGAACACCGTGGCGGGCACAGGCACCGGGGCGGCCCAGTCCATCACCGTGTACGGTCAGGTTCCTGCGCAAGCTACACCGAAACCTGATCTCTACCAAACCACAGTTACCGCGACGGTTTATTTTTGATCGCCCACGGCGGTTTCATGGCAAGTATCCGGCGCTACGGTGGGGTTCTGTTCGCGCTCCTGACGTGCACGGCGCAGGCCGCCACGCTGCAGATATCGCCCGTGATGGTCGACCTGCAGTCGAACGAGAGCGCAACGGGCATCACGCTGCGTAATCCCGGCGACAAGCCCTTGTACGGGCAGGTACGCATCTTCCGCTGGGATCAGGTCAACCGGGACGACGCGCTCACGCCGACGCAGGAACTGGTCGCCAGTCCGCCGCTGATCCAGATCAGCGCACAGTCGGATCAGCTCGTGCGGCTTGTGCGGACATCGCCTGCGCCCGTGGGGACCGAGCAGAGCTACCGGATCCTGATCGACGAACTGCCTGCGCCCGATACCGCGCCGGCAGACGGCGTGACAATACGCCTGCGCTATTCCGTGCCGGTGTTCGTCGAGCCTGCGGGCAAGGCGACCGTGCCAGCGCTTTCCTGGTCTCTCGCGCACGACGCGAAGGGCTGGGTCCTGCGCGTGGATAACACGGGTGCCAGGCGCGCGCAGATCGCGGCAGTGCAACTGGTGGACAGCGCCGGCAAGCTCCATGAGATCAACAAGGGACTGCTTGGGTACGCGCTCGCCGGGCGCGCCCGCCAATGGTCTGTGCCGCTTCCCGCCGACGCCGATCTTCGCGGCGCCGTGACGGTACGGGCCGCTGTCAATTCATTGCCGCTCGAGGCCGTGGTGACGGTTGCGCCGCCGGGCTGACCGGCGCCACGAACTCATCGCTGCCTTGTTGTCGAGAATGTCGCCGAGAGCTGACATGATGCGTCCCCATTCAATCGATGAGAATACGACGACGCCCCATACGTCATTCACATGGCTTCCGCATCGCGCTTGTCGCAACGGGGCTGGTTGCTGTACTGGAGTGCATGTGTGCTTTTGCGCAGGGGCAATTGCAACCGCAGCCCGGCCCTCCGGTCCGTTCCGACGCCAGCGTGAACCAGCCTCATGACGTGTACCTCGAAGTGATGCTCAATGGCGAGCGTTCCGCCTTGATCGCGCAATTCCGCGAGCTGAACGGCCGGTTGTCGGCGAGCGGCAAGGACCTCGATAACATCGGCCTGGCGATCGACCGGCTCGGCATCACGGAGACAGCCGAGGTGCCGCTCGATTCGATTCGCGGGCTGCATTACACCTACGACGCGGCGCGCCAGCGCGTCACGCTGCAAGCGCCGGACGCCATCCGCAAGCCCTATACGTTCGATACCCGCGCGCTCACCGCCACGCCGCCCGCCACATCGTCGCGCGGGTTCCTGATCAACTACGACGCCTACGCGCAATCCAACACGGACGCACAGCTCGCGATCTGGAGCGAGGAGCGTTACTTCGATCCCGCCGGTGTGTTCAGCAATACGGGCACCGCGTACCTGTACAAGAACGATCATCGATACACACGCTACGACACATCGTGGAGCACGTCGGACCCCGCCACGCTCGACACGAAGCAGTTCGGCGACACCATCTCTTCGTCGCTCGCGTGGTCGCGCTCGGTGCGTATCGGCGGATTTCAGTGGCGCAGCAACTTCGCGCTGCGCCCCGATCTCGTCACGTTTCCCGTGCCCGCGTTCGGCGGCTCGGCGGTCGTGCCTTCGTCGGTGGATCTGTATGTGAACAGCGTGCGTCAGTTCAGCGGCAACGTGCCGAGCGGTCCGTTCATTGTGAACAACGTGCCAGGGATCACCGGCGGCGGTCAGGCGACGGTGATCACGCGCGACGCGCTGGGCCGCACGGTCGAGACATCGGTGCCGCTCTATGTGGATACGCGTCTGCTCGCGGCCGGTTTGTCGAGCTATTCGTTCGAAGCCGGGTTCCTGCGCCGCGCGTACGGACTGGACTCGTTCCAATACGATCCGAAGCCGGCGCTGAGTGCATCGGCGAGGCATGGGCTGAACGACTACCTCACACTCGAAGCGCACACCGAAGCGACCAGCGGCGTCTATAACGCGGGGGCCGGCGCGCTCGTACGCATGGGGATGGCCGGCGTGCTCAACGGATCGCTCTCGGCGAGCACGGGGCGGCTTGCGGGTACGCAGGCGAGCCTGGGCTATGAATTGATCGAGCCGCATTTTTCCATCGATGCACAAAGCATTCGCGCGTTCGGCAACTACGGCGATCTTGCTGCACGCGACGGCTCGCCCGTGCCCACCGCGACCGATCGCGTCACCGTGGCCGTTCCTTTTTTTAGCACGCAAACGTTTTCGGTGAGCTACATTGGCTTCAGGTATCCGCAGGCGCAACCTTCGCAGATCGGATCGGTGGCCTACACGTTGAACGTGGGCAACCTGGCTTCGGTGAACCTCAGCGCGTATCAGGATTTCCGGCAACGCGAGTCGCGCGGTGCGTTCCTCAGCGTGAGCTTCGGGCTTGGCAACAACACGTCGGTGAATGCGACCGTCGGACGGCAGAACGGGCAGTCGAACTACAACGTCAACGCAAGCCGGCCGCCGAACTACGACGGCGGCTGGGGATGGGGCGTGCAGGCAGGCAACGCGGGCGCGTCGCCGTATCGGCAGGCGCAGGTGCAGTATCTCGGCAGCGGCGGGGAGGTGACGGCGCTCGCGCAGCAGATCTCCGGGCGTACGACCGGGTCCCTCGATCTGTCGGGAACCGTCGTGATGATGGACGGCAGCGTGAAACCCTCGCGCCGTATCTACGACGGCTTCTCGCTGGTGTCCACGGACGGTATTGCCGGGATTCCCGTGCTGCATGAGAACCGCGTGATCGGCGTGACGGATCGCGCGGGGCATCTGCTCGTGCCCGACTTGAACTCTTACCAGGACAACCGGGTTGGCATCGATGGCATGAAGCTTCCCGCCGATGCCCGTATCGACACCACGACGATGAACCTCGTGCCGCAATCCCAATCCGGCGTGCTCGCGCATTTTGGCGTGACGCGATACAGCGCGGCATCGGTGATTCTGCAGGGGCTCGACGGCAAGGTGCTGCCGCCGGGCGCAACGGTGCGGCACGAGGAGAGCGGCAAGGAGACCATTGTCGGGTTCGACGGGCTGACGTTCATAGAGGGTCTGCAGAAAGAGAACCATCTCGTGGTCGACAGCGGCGCGCTGCATTGCCGCGTGACGTTCGCCTACACCCGGCCGGACGATGGTTCGCTGCCGACTATCGGACCGTTGACTTGCTTGAGCAAGGTGGGAGACGTGCGATGAAACGCATGTTCTTCCTGTTCGTCATGGCGATCGTGTTGTCACTTTCGATGTCCAGTCGCGCCAGTGCGCAATCGTGCACGGCGGTCGCGACGGACCTGAACTTCGGCACGGTGAGCCCGATCAGCCGGGCCTCGTCCGCGGCGACCAGCACCGTCAGCGTCACGTGCACGTGGCCTGCCGTCACGCTCGTGCCGAACGCGCAGATCTGCCTGAATCTCGGCGGCACCAGTCCCCGCCAGCTTCTCAACGGCACGAACCAGATGCAATACGACTTGTATTCGGACGCAGGGCATTCGGTGTCTTGGGGTTCGACTGCCGCGGGCACGACCCCGATCTCGTTCACGATGTCCAAACCCGCGCTCAGCACGACCCTCACGCAGCCAGTGACGGTTTATGGACAGATATCGGCGAACCAGCCG
This sequence comes from Caballeronia sp. M23-90, assembly GCF_053574605.1. Taxonomy (NCBI): domain Bacteria; kingdom Pseudomonadati; phylum Pseudomonadota; class Betaproteobacteria; order Burkholderiales; family Burkholderiaceae; genus Caballeronia; species Caballeronia sp. M23-90. The sequence goes on from NZ_JBSIPA010000280.1 coordinate 8,266, forward strand.
ACCGTGCCGAGCGTCGGCAACGCCAGCACGCTTTATACGCAGAGTTTCAGCGGCACGCAGACATCGCTGAACGTGGGGTTTTATCTGCTGGGCACGGGGCTCGCATGTTCGACGCTGGCCGCGAGCGGGACCTTCGGATTCAGCGCGAACGCGACGGTGGTCAATAACTGCAATATCAGCGCGACGAACATCACGTTCACGCCGGCCGCATTGCTCAACACCGCGTTGACCGCGAGCGGGACGATCACGGCGCAGTGCACCAACGGCGATGCTTACAAGATCACACTGGATGGCGGTTCGAACGGCACGGTGGGCGCACGCAACATGCTGCGTACGGGCGGGGCGAAGATCGGCTACCATAGCAAGTCCGAAGTGCAGGAAACGCTGGGTCACGTGGTCGGGCTCGACGACGTTTCGCTCTCCATTCCGTCCGGCGCAATGTACATGATCATGGGCTTGTCCGGCTCGGGCAAGTCGACGCTCGCGC
>NZ_JBSIPA010000281.1:0-8650 GCF_053574605.1 Caballeronia sp. M23-90
TAGTGCGCGCGAGCGGCGCCGGGCCAGCCAGCGCACCAAGAGCAGCCCGACGATCATCACGGTGAGCGACAACATGGTGGTCATGGTACCGAGCGCGTAGATGACGGGCGTGGTCACGGAAGTCGTCAGGCCCTGCAATTCAAGGGGCAACGTGTTCTGGTCGCCGATTGCCTGCGACGTACGCGCGATCTCGTCCCATGACAGCGTAAAGCCGAACATGCCGACGCCGATCACAGACGGCCCGATGATCGGCAACACCACGTGCCTGAAACTCTGCCAAGGCGAAGCGCCAAGATCGCGCGCCGCTTCCTCATAAGCAGGGTTGAACCGGTTGAAGACGGCGAACATCACGAGCAGACCGAAGGGCAGCGTCCACGTCAGGTGCGCGCCGAGCGCGGACGTGTAAAGGCCCATCGACGTGGTGTAGTTATCGACGAAAGACTCGTGGTCCAGAACGGTGGCGAGATACTTGACGCCGTTATCGAGCAGCCGGAACGTGAGGCCGATCCCCAGCGAGACGATGATCGACGGCATGATCAGGCTTGCCACCGATACATAAAACACAGCGGTATCTCCGCGAAAACGCTTGCGGAATGCAAGTCCCGCCGTCACCGAGAACAGCACGGTCAACACCGTGACCACGGCCGCGAGCCGCACCGAACGCCCGAACGCCGCCCAGATGTCGACGTCTCCAACGCCCTGCCGCAGCACCTCGAACCAATGCAGCGACACGCCGCGCATGGGAAACGTGAGGCCGCCTTCCGGCCCCTGGAACGACAGGATGAAGATGGTTATGACCGGGCCATACAGGAACAGCACGAAAAGCGCGAACACGAGTGCGAGCCAGTAGAAACTCGCGGGCCTGCGTTCACGATGTTTGAGACCGGGTTTGAGACCGCTGGCGGCCATGTCACAGCTCCTTGCGGATATCGACTACACGAGTCAGCGCCCAGACAATCAGAAGCACCACGGCCAGCAGGATGATTGCGTTGGCCGCGGCAGCGGGGAACTGCAGATAGCCGGTCTGCACCTGAATGATCTTTCCCACCGACGCAATCTGCTGCCCGCCCATGACGCCGACGGTCAGGAAATCCCCCATGACGATCGTGATCACGAAGATCGATCCGATCACGATTCCCGTCTTCGACAAGGGCAGCACCACTTCGCGGATGACTTGCCAGCCGCTTGCGCCTGCATCGCGCGCAGCTTCGAGCAGCGAGCGGTCGATGCGCATCATCGCGTTGAAGATGGGGACGATCATGAAGAACGTGTAGAGATGCACGAACGCGAGCACCACGGAAAAGTTCGAGTACAGCAGCCATTCAAGCGGCCGCTCGACCAGATGCGCGCTCACCAATGCCTGGTTGACGAGGCCGTTGCGGCCGAGCAGCGGCATCCATGAAATCATCCGGATCACATTGGAGGTCCAGAACGGTATGGTGCAAACGAGGAACAGCACCGTTTGCATGCCCGATGACCGGACGTGGAATGCAAGGAAATACGCAATCGTGAAGCCGATCAAAAGCGTGACGGTCCATACGATCGCGCAGAACTTGATGGTGGACCAATAGGTCTTGAAGGTCACGCATACATCGGTCATCGACGAACATCCATCGAAGATCGCCGCGTAGTTCTTGAACGTGAACGCCGGGATGATCTGGTATTCGTTGAAGTCCCAGAAGCTCACGATCAGCGTGATGATGAGCGGCACGATGAAAAACAACGCGAAGGTGAGCGTAAGCGGCGTTGCCTGCAGCCATGCGGCGGCTCGCCGGTGTTTCACCGGCGCCTCAAGCGTTTGAACAGGAAGCTCGATCGATGCCATCGCGTGATTACCCATTGTTTGAACTGATCCGGCCGGCTTCATGCAACGCACGCGGCCGGCCCTTGCATACTCAAGCCGCGATGAACTCGTTCCACTTCTGGACCATGTAGATGTTCTCGTCCATCACTGCGTTCCAGCACGCGATCGCTCCCATGCGCTGGTTGTACGAGCCGCCGTCGCGTACCGTGCCGGCCTTCTCGAGCAACTGGCCATCGGGCGCCTTGATGTCCTGCGCAGCGGGCTTGCCTTCCATCCAGTAGTCCCATTCGTACGCCTGCATGTGCGACTTCGCGGTGTCCGTCACGCCCGGGTAATAGCCCTGGCGCATCAGATAGGCGCCCGCCCAGCCGTCCTGGAACCAGTTGATGAACTCGTACGCCGCGTCGAGCTTGCGGCCCTGCAGCGAACGCGGCAGCCCGAAGCCCGATGCCCACGACCTATACCCTTCCTTCAGCGGCTGGAACTTGCAGGCAACGCCCATCGTGCGAACCTTCGTGACGGCCGGCGACCACATCGACTGGATCACGACTTCGCCGGACGCCATCAGGTTCACGCTTTCGTTGAAGTCCTTCCAGAAGGCGCGAAACTGGCCTGCGCGCTTGGCTTCGATCAGGATCTTGATGGTCTGGTCGATCTCGGCCTTGGTCATGTTGCCTTTGTCGCCATACTTCACATGACCCATCGCTTCGATCGCCATTGCCGAATCCATGATGCCGATGGCCGGAATGTTGAGCAGCGCAGCCTTGCCCTTGAACTCGGGATTGAGCAGCTCGGACCAGCTCGTGATCGGGCGCTTGATCAGGTCGGGGCGAATGCCGAGCGTGTCCGCGTTATAGGTGGTGGGGATCAGCGTCATCCATTCAGTGGGCGTCGCGGAGAATTGCGTCGAACGTGCGCCGGTCAGGAACATCACCTTCTTCGGCGCGGTGCCCTGGTCGCCGATCTTCTTGCCGTCGACCTCACCGCGCGTCAGGACGGGCGTGATCTTGTCGGCGAGCTTGATCTTTCTTGCGTCCATGCCGGCAAGCGTGCCGGCGGGAATCAGCTTCTTCAGCGAGAAATATTCGGTGTCGACAATATCGAAGGAATTCGGTTGCGTGATGATGCGCTTGGCGACGTCGTCGGTCGTGACGGGGATGTACTGGATCTGGATGCCGGTGTCCTCCTGAAACTTCTTCGCGATATCCGAACTCTGGTTCACCGCGGTGCCGAGATATCGCAACGTGATCTTTTCCTGCGCGTGCACATACGGGAAGCCCGCAATACCCGCTGCCGCAACCGCTCCCTTGAGCAACGTGCGGCGTGACAGGCCCTGACCCGAACCGAGGCCGGATTCGGCGGGCTCGCTCGTGGTGGTATCGGACGGATGTTCTTTTCGCTCGGTCATTGCAATCTCCCTTGGTGACGTTGTCGTTTCAATGTTCTCGTTCAATGCAACGCAAAGCGGTCTTTCATGCCGCAAATGCATGGGCGTCCTGCTCGTTCCACCAGACCACGACGCGCGCATCGGTGCCAAGGCGCTGCGGGTCGTATTCGTTATCGGGGAGCAGTGAGATGAGTTCGGGCGAACCGTCTAGCGGCGCGAGTGTCATGCGCAAGTGTGTGCCCTGGTATTCGGTTTCGCGGACCGTGCACGGAATCCCGCCGATACGGCTGACCCCGCCGTCGCTGCCCGATGTCTGTACGGGCGTCACGCCGTGAGGCGCGATGCGCAGGTGATCGGCGCGCACGGTGAAAGCGCGGCCGTTTGCGCTCAGCACGTTATGACCGCCCAGGAAACGCGCGACGAATTCGGTGCGTGGCCGGTTGAAGACCTCATGCGGCGAGCCGCTTTGTTCTATGCGTCCATGGCTCATCACCACCACCATGTCGGCCAGCGCCAGCGCTTCTTCTTGCGAATGCGTGACGTGCACGAAGGTGATGCCGAGTTCCTTTTGCCAGCGCTTGAGTTCGGCGCGCATCTGGATGCGCAGGAACGGGTCGAGCGCCGACAAAGGTTCATCGAGCAACAGGCAACGGGGTTCGTTCAGCAATGCACGCGCGAGCGCCACGCGCTGTTGCTGGCCGCCCGATAACTGCGACGGCTTGCGTTCGGCGAATGCACTCATTGCAACGAGTTCGAGCAGTTCGCCTGCACGCTTGCGGCGCGCGTCTTTTGCAACGCCGCGCATCTTCAGACTGAACGCGACGTTATCGAGTGCGGACAGATGGGGAAAGAGCGCGTAGCTCTGGAAGACCATTGCGGTGCCGCGCGTGGCGGGTTGCGCGCGCGTGACGTTGCGCTGGCCAATGAGGATGTCGCCATCGGTGATCGATTCGTGGCCCGCGATCATCCTCAATGTCGATGTCTTGCCGCAGCCGGATGGTCCAAGCAGGCAGCAGTACTGGCCGCCGGGAATGCGCAAGTCGATGGAATCGACCGCGAGCGAATCGCCATATTGCTTCGACACATGAACGAGTTCGATGTCCGCGGCTTCGGTCTTGAGTACGGCAGAAGTGGACTGACTCATATAGACGGACTCATGCGATGCGTTCCCGGGTCGGTGCTGCACAAAAAAGCAAGCGTTGGCTGGCGGGTCGTCAAATGCAAGACACATGCCACTTTGTTCGCAGCGTCTTGAGTTCCATGCAAACCATCGCTGCTATTGAACGTCTACGATATGGCGTGTAAATTGCACACGATTCGAAATCGATCCGTCGGCGATTCAAGACAAGAAACCGCACGATCAAGGTGCGCCGCCGATCCGCTTCGGGGCGCGATCCACCAAAACGGTTCACGCGCAGTACACGCAGTCATCGGGGTTTTGCATATGGACATCATTGGTCATTCCGGCGCGTCACATGGACCCACGTTCGGTCCGCTCGTGACGCATGATCGGTTTCCGTATCGGGCAATCGCCGATACCGATTCGTTTCGATGGCCGGGAGACACCGGACTTGCCGTCTATCTCGGCTTCAATATCGAACACTTTGCGTTTGGGGAAGGACTCGGCGCGGCGCTGGGTCCCGTCTCGCCGCAACCCGATGTGCTCAACTACAGCTGGCGAGAATACGGCAACCGGGTGGGCGTCTGGCGCTGCATGGAACTGTTCGATCAGCTCGACATGCCTTCGGGCACGCTGATCAACACAGCGCTCTATGATCACTGCCCGGATGTCATCGATGCATGTGTTGCACGCGGCGATGAAATCATCGCGCATGGGCATACGAATGCGCATCGTCAGAGCGATCTCGATGAAAACGCCGAGCGCGCGTTGTTGCTTCATTGCCGCGAGCGGATTGCATTGCATTCGGGCACGCCGCCCTCGGGCTGGCTGTCTCCGTGGATCTCGGAGTCGCACCTGACGCCCGATCTGCTTGCGGAATCCGGCTACGGCTACACGCTCAACTGGTGCCACGATGACCGGCCTGTCCGCATGGCGACGCGCGCCGGCTCGCTCTGGTCGATTCCTTATCCGCAAGAACTCAACGACTTGCCGATGATCATCGGCCGTCAACTGGATGCGTGTGCTTTCGCGGACATGATCATCGACCAGTTCGACGAGATGCTTGAGCAAGCGAACAACAGCCGCCACAAGCAGGCGCTCGTGATGGGTATCGCGTTGCATCCCTACCTGGTGGGACAGCCGTACCGGTTGCGTCATCTGCGGCGCGCGCTTCAACATATCGCGGCGGCGCGCGCAAAAGGTGATGTCTGGATGACCACGCCCGGCGCGATCGCGCGTCACATGGACGAGATGGAACGCGCAGGGCTCGCGGGTTCTTCGCGCCTTCAGGCACAAACATGACACCGAAACCCGCGCTGCGCGTCGCAGACAAACCGCCCGGGCGTGACACGCCGCAGGACGTGGACACACGCCTCTATCAGGCGATCTTCGACGGCGTCCTCAATCATCGCCTGACGCCCGGCACCAAGCTGCCGGAGCCGGAGTTGTGCCAGTTGTTCGGCGTTGGCCGCGCGGTCGTGCGGCGCGTGCTGGAGCGCCTCGCGTATGAAGGTATCGTCGCGTTGCGGCCGAACAAGGGTGCGGTGATCGCGGAGCCGTCGCCCGAGGAGACGCGGGAGATTTTCGAGGCCCGGCGTTCACTCGAACGCGTGCTCGTGGAACTCGCGGTGCAACGCGCGAGCGCGCGCGACATTGAAGCGTTGCGCCGCCAGCTTGCCGATGAACACGAAGCCATGCATCGCTTCGACCAGCCTTCGTGGGCGCGTCTTGCCAGCGACTTCCACCTGCGTATTGCAGGACTCGCGGGCAACTCGATCCTGCAGCGCTACTTGAGCGAACTGGTATCGCGATGCTCCCTGATCGTCGGCGTGTACGAGCCTCCGGGCAATGCGCCATGCGAACACGACGAACACGCGGCAATCGTCGATTGCATCGAGGCGCGCGATGCGCCCGGCGCCATCAGCCGCATGGAAGCACATCTTCGCGAGCTCGAAGAGCGCATCGAAACATCACGCATGCAAGGCGAGAAAAGCCTCGGGCAACTGCTCGGCATGGTTCAACCCTGAGCAAGCAAACACCGGACAGTCCATCATGGAAATCGACTTCGAAGCCATTACCGAATATCAGCGTTACAAACTCATGGCTAGCCTGATCGTGCCGCGTCCCATCGCGCTCGTCACCACCTTGAGCGAGACCGGCACGATCAACGCAGCACCGTTCTCGATGTTCAACATGATGGGCGAGGAACCGCCCATTGTGATGATCAGCATCAATCGTCTCGACGATGGATCGCTCAAGGACACCGCCACGAACATTGCGCGCAGCCGCGAGTTTGTCGTGCATCTCAGCGACGAGGCGATGGCCGAGAAGATGCATCGCTGCGGAGAGCGCCTGCCGCCCGATGTCAGCGAGCTCGAAAAAGTCGGGCTCACGCCGGTTGCGAGTTCGCACGTCGCGCCGCCGAGAATCGTAGAGGCGCCGGTGGCGTTCGAATGTACGTTATGGGAGACGTTGGAAACAACGAGCCGGCATATTTTCATCGGTCGGGTTCACAGGCTGCACGCGCGCGACGAACTCATCGATACCGAAACCTGGCGCGTGCGGCTGCAGCATTACTTTCCGGTCGGGCGCTTCGGCGCCAGCGATTATGTGACCACGCGGGATCGCTTCACGCTCGGTTGAGCAGGCGTCAATACGTCAATGCCGCTGGCCAACGAGATCATCGACCAGCGGCACGACCGCGAGCACCACGAGCATTGCGGCGAGCGGTATCGTTGCGATAAAACCGACGTACTTGAATCCCATCGCCCCCGCAATCCCGCCGGTAAAAAACATCCCCAGCAACGACGCCAGCAGCCCAAGCTTCGACCGGTCCGCCTTCACGGCTTTCATGCCGGGTTCATCGGTCGAAGCGTTCCAGTACACGAGCTTGCCAAGCTCGATACCCATATCGGTTACAAGCCCGGTCACGTGCGTGGTGCGGATTTCCGCCTTGGAGATCTTGGTGATCATTGCGTTCTGCAGGCCCATCACAAAGCAGAGCAACGCGACCGTGGCCGGGACGAACAAGATCCGGTCCTGTTCCAGGTTCGCGCCGATCAGCCCAAAGAGCAGCAGCAACGCAGCTTCGAGCAGCAAGGGCAACGCGTATTCGCTTTGCGCTGCGCGCCGCCTGCCCCAGTTGATCATGATCGCGGACGTGGCGGCGCCCGACATGAACGCGACGAGCGAACTGAGGCCCGCGACAACGAGACCCGTCTCGCCGAGCGACAGGTTATCGGCCAGCGCCGACACCACGCCGGACATGTGCGACGTGTACTGGCCGACGGCAAGGAAACCGCCGGCGTTGGCAGCGCCTGCAATGAACGCAAGCCAGCGCCCGAGGCGCCGGTTGCTCTGGTCGGTGCGTTCGGGCCGCGTGAAGCTGCGCAAATAATTCAGGGGCATCGTGTTCCGCCATCGGCATTGCGAGCCGCGATATGACGCGCCCGGTCAGACTTCGGCGAGCCGCTCGCTGTCGACGATCCGGATCTGCTTGCCGTTCGTATCGACGATCCGTTCTTTTTGTAGCTTCGAGAACATCCGGCTCACCGTCTCGAGCTTCAACCCGAGATAGCTGCCAATCTCTTCTCGCGTCATGCGCAGGTTGAACTCTGCCGCCGAATAGCCACGTACCTTCATCCGCGTAGACAAATTCATCAGGAAGGTCGCGACGCGCTGCTCGGCGGTCATCGTGCCCAACATCATCATCAGGCCGGATTCCCTCACGATCTCGCCGCTCATCATCCGGTGGACATGCTGCTGCACGGCTTTGACGTCGTGGCAGAGCTCCTCCAGGAGGTCGAAGGGGATCACGCAAACCTTGCTGTCTTCGAGCGCAATTGCATCGCAGTTCTGTTCGCCTGAGCAGACGCCGTCGAGTCCAAGCGGTTCGCCCGCGATGTGAAAACCCGTGACCTGCTGCTGCCCGTCGCGATGCGTGACCACGGTCTTGAAACAGCCCGTGCGCACGGCGTAAATGCTTTTAAACGCGTCTCCCGTGCGGTACAGCGTCTCGCCGCGCCGCACGAGCCGGGTCGAGCAGACGATCGCATCGAGCCTGTCGAGTTCGGCGCCGGTCAGTTGCGTTGGCATGCAGATCGCGTGCAGGGAGCAGGCGGAGCAGCGGGTGTCGGGGCGCGTAGCGGACGTAGCGGACGTAGCGGACAAAGTGGCGCTGGCTGCGGACCACTGCGACGCGCGGTTAATAGCGGGCGAATTCGATACTGAAGGTGCGCAAGCGGTCGCTGACGTCATGACGTCTCCCGTGAGTGGTTTGCATCGGTGCGGTGCGCGGCGGCTGGCGGGGCGTGCCTATGGTGCGCGCAGCGGGTGCGGA
>NZ_JBSIPA010000282.1:0-8622 GCF_053574605.1 Caballeronia sp. M23-90
TCGGGCGGCGCACACGTCGCTACTGAAATGCGTGGTCGTCACGATCACCGGCACGCGGCCCGCCACGTGATCCAGCACAGTTTTCTGGACGACCGAGCGTTCGTCGTCGGTGAGAGCGAATTGCTCGGAAAAATTGGCGAGGATGCACAGGCCGTGCGATCCGGCATCGATCATGAAATCGATCGCGCGTCGCTGGCCGTTCAGGTCGAGGCGACCGGCGGCGTCGAAGACGGTTGGCGCGACCGGAAACACGCCGCGGTAGATCGGTTGGGTCATGGAAGTCTCCAATTTTGATTTGGGGCCACTATAGGGCGAGCTTGCAGGCGATGTATAGTGAAACCTTTCCATCTCGTGATCGCTTTTGCGACTCGCCTGAAAGCACAGCCTTTAGACCATGAAATCGACGCTGGACGTATTGATGAGCCGCTTGCGCATGAAGCAGCTTCAGTTGCTCATTGCCCTTGACGATCACAAGTCGCTGCACAAGGCATCCAGCGCGATGTCGATGACCCAGTCCGCCGCCAGCAAGGCGCTCGCCGAGCTTGAATCCATGCTTGAAGGGCCGTTGTTCGAGCGCGCGAAGAAGGGGCTCGTGCCGAACCAGTTCGGCCATTGCGTGATCCGCTACGCACGGCTTCTGGCAGCCGATCTGACCGCGTTATGCCAGGAAGTCGCGGACATCCGTTCCGGGACGGGCGGCAGACTGGCGGTGGGCGCGATCATGGGCTCGGTGCCGGATCTCGTCGTGCCGATCCTGAATGGTTTGCAGGAGAGCAACCCGGGGTTATCGATAGAAATCGTCGAAGACACAAGTGCGCGCATGTTGTCGATGCTCGACGAAGGCCGTCTGGATCTCGTGGTCGGCCGGTCGATTGTCAGTGATGAGCCGTCGAAGTATCACTATCAGCCGCTGGGGGACGAGCCGTTGTCGGTGGTGGTGGGTTACGACCACCCGCCGTTTCTCCCCCATGAGCTGAGTTTTGCGGATCTTGCGGGGCACCGATGGGTGACTTATCCGAGCTCCATGCCGATGCAGGCCATGCTTGCACGAGAGATGGACCTTGCGGGCGCGCAAGTGCCGATGAGTGCGATTTCGACGGCATCGACGTTTGTGACGGTTGCGCTGTTGCAATGCAGTGCGGATCTGGTTTCGGTGTTGCCGGCCGGCGTGGCGAGGCTTTTTTGCAAGCATCGGATGCTGCGGACCGTGCCGATAGATTTCAAGTCGAGGTCGCAGACCTTTGGGATCGTGACGAGGAGGGTCGGGGTGTTGTCGCCGATGGGGCGGCTGTTTGTGGAGATGGCGGTGGGGAGGGGGGTGGAAGGGGCTTAGCGGTTGGGCTTTAGAGGCACGGTGGCAAGCAAAGCCGCAGCGTTGCTGCATAACCTTTGGTGCAAACGTCTGGACAAGTTACCGTCCGTGCACCTGTCTTTTATTGAGATGAGCGCGTGCAAAAGTGCGTTAGCGTAGGGGCGTTTCAACAACAAAATCAAACAGGATGACAACCGAATTAATGCGGTATGAAGGTCATCGGTTCTTACTCTATAGACGATGGAATTACGCGCCGCACGGCAGAACCGAAGAGCAGCAAGAAGCAATTGACGCCGGCCAAGCCTTATTCAAGGCCGCGAATCTGGAACATTGGGCGAGCCAGCCGGAGCTCGTCGAGCGTATCCAGATCTTTCTTCGGAATGCGGTTCCCTCCTACTGTCCGAGTCCCTTCGGCACTAGCCCGCGCGACGTGATTAAAGCGTTGTGCTGGGAGGTGCGAAACGGCGCGGTGGTGATCGTGCGGGCCAAGCCCGCCTATATCGCACATGACGGCTTTGTCCCGGCGCTTACCGAAGACGAAAGGTATCGGCGCGAAATGGCGGATATGGCCGAACGCGGCGCGATCTTCGAAGCCCGGACGAAAGCGTATAGAGAGGAATTGGCGGAGTATCACCAACAAGTAGAGGACGCCGAGCGCGCAGCGCGCCCGCCGCAAGTGTTCCGGCACATTGAAACTATCGCAGAGGCGGCAGCGCGAAACCGCGCGGCGTGGGCGGCGCGTGATGCACTTGCCGCGCTTGTATCGACGGCGGCGTCTGCCGTTGCGGCTTCGTTGCCGTCGATGGATAAAGGCGTTTTCGAACTGGGCAATGTGTCGGAGGTTGGCACGGGCACCACGCCGTTAAGCGACGCCGCGCCGTTCAAATACTCGCCGAGCGAGTCGGGCAGCGATCTTTTATCGATAGCCGCGCGCGGCATCAGCGAGTCGCACGAAGCGGAATGCCATACGATGTACGAGTTTGAATTAGACCAATGCGAATTCACGCGCGCGATATATAACGATCCACGCAGCTATGCATTGTGCAAGCAACACGCTTTCGCGAATTACCAAACTTGCCGAGGTTACTAGATGATGCCATTTCAATACCTGCTTACCGAGTACGACCCTGATACGAAAACACTTCGGCAGTTCTGGTTGTCGGCGAGCGCACTCAATAACGTTAGTAACGTCCAGAAGCGCCCATTTCTGGAAATCCCGGTGAACAATGAAACTCCTCTGGACGACGAATCGGCGCGGCGCGTCGGGGCATCTGTTTTAATGTCGCTTGTTTCGCAATATCCGGAACTGCGCCCGCTCGCATTGGTAACCGACGGACATGGACGCAGGTTGATAGACGCGGCGGACGGCCGAAAATCCGAAGATACAAGCGATTGATGCATCGGCCCTTACAGGTCAGCCCTGAGCCGTTTCAAGTTCCCTTGCCCGGCTCTTGCTATCTTCCTTCGCCACAGCTGCGTGCACGACCGGCAGCAGGTCACGTCCATAAGCTAGCGCATCTTCGAGCGGATCGAAGCCGCGAATCAGGAACGTCGAAATCCCGAGCCGGTAATACTCGATCAACGCTTCCGTCACTTGCTCCGGCGTACCCACCAGCGAAGTCGAATTGCCCGCAGCCTTCGTCAGCGCAGCAATGCCCGTCCACAACCGCTTGTCCACAACGCTGCCTTTCGCCGCTTCAGCGAGCAGACGTTGCGAACCGACGTTCTTCGGCTCGCTCGGACGGCGCGTGAAATTGGGGTTGCTGGTCACCACTTGCTTCGCCCGCTCGAGAATCGATTCCGCACGTGCCCACGCGGCATCTTCCGTAGCAGCGATGATCGGCCGCAGCGACAAGCTGAACCGGATTGCATGCTCGCGTCCATAAGGCCGGGCCGCTGCGCGCACGCGTTCGATGGTCTCCGCGACCTGCGCAAGCGATTCGCCCCAGAGCGCAAAGACATCGGCATGTTTGCCCGCGACCTGAATGGCCGCGTCCGACGATCCGCCGAAATACACCGGCAAATGCGGCTTCTGCACCGGGCGAATCAACGAGCGATGTCCACGTACTTTGTAGAACTCGCCGTCGTGGTCGAAGGGCTTTTCGCTGGTCCACGATTGCTTGACGACATCAAGGTATTCATCGGTGCGTTTATAGCGGTCGTCATGTTCGAGGAAATCGCCGTCGCGTTGTTGTTCCGTGTCGTCGCCGCCGGAAATGATATGCACCGCGGTACGTCCCGCACTGAAATGATCGAGCGTGGCAAGCTGGCGCGCCGCCAGCGTCGGCGCAACAAAGCCCGGCCGATGTGCGAGCAGGATTCCAAGGCGCCTGGTCTGCTGCGCCACGAACGATGCAATCTGGAAGCCATCGGGCGATGCGCTCGAATGCGCGATCAGCACGCGATCGAAGCCGCCATACTCATGCGCCTGGGCAACCGCCGCGATGTACGGCGGATTGACAGCGGGACCTTGCGGCAAGTGAATCTCGCTCGATTCCTGATGGCTGACATAGCCGATGAATTCAACGCTCATGATGGTGTTTCCTCAAGAAATTTTGGAAGCGTGGCGAATGCGGCACGGCCGAGGGCGCCCAGCAGTGCGTCGTTTTGTGGCGTATGAATGCGCGAGCAAAGCACGTCGCGATGATGCCGTTCAAGCGCGTTGTTGCGGCTCAAACCCGGATTGCCGCTGGCCTCCACGGCAATCTCGACTGCGTTGATGGCGTTTTGCGTGACGAGAAATTTGATGGCAGGCGCTTCTTGCAGCGGCACGCGGCCTTGCGCGCCGGCATCGAGCAGCACGCGATTGTTGAGCAGCAACGCGTCGATGCGTCCCAGCGTCTGCTGGAAGCTGCCAAGACTCGACAACGGCGCGCCGAGGTTGGCCGGCGTGCGATCTGCAGCCCAATGCGCAAACCAGTCGCGCGCGGAGCGGGCAACGGCGTCATAGATGGATGAAAGCAACACGTTCATCCATAGCGTAGTGAGCGGATCCATGCCGGCGACATTGGCCTCGGGCAGATTCAGATCGACGGCCTGCGCTGCGGGAACGCCCACGTTTTCGAAGATCACTTCATGGCTGCCGGTCGCGCGCATGCCGAGATGATTCCACGGCTCGCCGAAACGAATCCCCGGCGTATCGCGATGCACGAGAAACGTGCCGACGCGCGGAGCGGGTTCGTCGGTGCGGCCCCATACGGCGAACCATGTCAGGCCCGGACTTCCTGTTGAATAGATCTTGCTGCCGTTGAGGATCCACGCATCGCCGGATTCATTCAGGCGTCCGATGGTTCCCGGCAAGCCGCCACGCGATGGCGAACCAAGTTCCGGTTCAACGCGCAGCGAATTGATGAGCGCGCCGTTTTCAACGGCGTCGCGCGCAACCTGCTGCTTCAGTGCCTGAGGCCAGTTCGGATTGGCCTGCAAACGCAGATGGTAAAGCGATTGCATGACCAGGATCAGCGCGGTCGACGGCTCGCCACGCGCCACGGCGTGGACCACCTTGCGTACTTGCGGCAGCGTTGCTTCGCGGCCACCGAGTGCACGCGGTACGGTCAACGCAAGCAGCCCCGCGCTTCGAAGGCGCGCGAGGTTGTCGTGCGGGAAGATCGCATCGTGATCGAGCGTGCCGGCCGTTGCCGCGAACTCCTGCGTGAGCAAGGCAAGCCATTTATCGGCGGCGGCGCTGTCGAGGTCGGCGAGGGCGTCCAGCACGGCTGGATCTTGAAGGTGGGAGTCCGGGTGCCGTACGGTCATGGGAAATCCGTTAGTGCGCGGTGAATTGAGGATCGAAGCTCGGGGTGACATCGAGCGTCGTCTTGATCACGCCCGCGCGGACGTACAGGTCAGCAGTGCGCTGCTGTTCGGTGATCACGGCTTTATCGATGGAGATGGGCTTCAACTGCGCGCGCTGGTACACGACCTTGAGGACATCGACAGGCAGGTGCGTGACACGCGACTGGATCGCCGCGACTTCGTCCGGATGCGTCAACGCCCAGCGCTGACCTTCTGCCACGCGATGCACGAAGTCATCGATCTGTGCCCGTTTGGTTGCGAGCGATGCATCGGTTGCAGCCTGGAAACTCAGCCCCGATGACAGACCCACGCCGTTCGCCACGCTGCGATTCTTGTCACGCAATTCGCCGAGCGCAACGTAAGGGTCCCATGTGGACCACGCATCGACGTTGCCTGATTCCAGCGCCGACTTCGCATCGGCGGGTTGCATGTATTGGAGGGTGACATCGGAGAGCCTGATGCCCGCGCGTTCGAGCGTGGCAACAACAAGATAATGGCCGATGGAACCGCGCGTGGTCGCGATGCGTTTGCCCTTGAGATCAGCTGCGCTTTTGATGGACGAACCTTCCGGCACGAGGATCGCAAGATCGACGGGCGTCGACCGGGTAGCGGCCACTGCACGAACGCGCGCGCCTGCGGCGTAGGCGAAGATCAAGGGGGCATCACCGAGGCCGCCTACATCGATTGCGCCTGCGTTCAAAGCCTCACCCAACGGCTGGGCAGCGGGAAAGTTGAACCACTCGATCTTGTACGGGACGTCTTTCAACTGACCCGATGCTTCCAGGATGCCGCGCGTTTGCAACTGCTGGTCGCCGACTTTCAAAACAGTTTCAGCATTCGATGCAAGCGGCCAGAGCGCCGCGAATGCAGTCAGCGCGGCGATCGACAGGAGACTGCGTCGTTTCATGAATCATCCATGCAAGAGAAAAGATTCACGATACGGACCGCCGCGACATTAGACAAACGCATTGTTCTGCTTTGCTAATCGTCGAGATTGGAATGAAGCGCGCTCGGCCCGCACGCGTCATTCCGCTGGCGTTAGATCACGAAAAAGCCGTGCGTGCCGTCGCGCTCCAACTGGGCGACGAGACCGTATTCCCATTCGAGGTACGCGTTCATTGCTTCATGTGGCGCGTCGGTGCCTTCATAAGGTCGCCTGTATCTGTCGATACGGGGTGACGCCAGATGCGTCTCGCCTTTTTCGAGCGGCAAGCCGGCCGCAATCCACGACGCTGTACCGCCTTCGAGCAACAACACGGGCTTGCCGGTCAGCGCCGCGACATCGGGTCCGGCAAACGCTGCCAGCGCGCTCGACGCGCACGTGACCACATATTGCTTCGCGTCGGGCAATGCGGGCAGGTCCTCAGGCAGACGCGAGCGGACGGCCCACCATGCGCCGGGGATATGTCCCTTCACATGATTGGCGCTCGCCGTGAAGTCGAGCACGATCGTCCGGCTCGCTGACTCGTCGAGCACCGCAGCGAGGTCTTTTGCGGTGATCGTTGGAAGCGGCGAAGGTTGTGCCTTCGCGCCGCGCCACGGACCCCGTTCAGTTAGCGCAGCGTTGCTTGAATCGTCGATGGCATGAACGTCGTTGTTCATCTGCGCGAGCCACGATGCCGTCATGTTGGCGCGTACGCCGTCGTCATCGAAGAGCACGATGCGCGCGCCGCGAACCGGTGCGAACATCTCGGTTTCCTGCACGAGCTGGCCGCCCGGCGCGCCCTGAAAACCTGCAGCATGCGCATGCTCGTATTCGGCGGGCGTGCGCACATCGAAGCGATACGTCGTGCGTGTCGGATCTTCCGCCCAGCTTTGAGCGACCGCAAAAGTCGTGCGCTTCACGCCTGCGCGATCTGCCACCGAACGTGCAGATTTGCGCGATGCATCGTCGGCGCGGCCATCATCGATAGCGAACTGATTGGCGCTGCCATGTGCGAGCGTCTGCCCTGCAAGCAACCAGCCGATCGTGCCATTGCGCAGAGCCGATACCGGGTTCGGCAGTCCCGCGTTCACGAGCGACTGCGTGCCGATGATGCTGCGCGTACGCCCCGCGCAATTCACGATCACGCGTGTATTCGGATCGGGCGCAAGCGCGCGGGCGCGCAACACCAGTTCGGCGCCCGGCACGCTGATGCTGCCGGGAATGTTCATCGTCTGATATTCGTCGTAGCGGCGCGCGTCGAGCACGACCACGTCTTCGCCGCTTTTCAGCAACGCATCGACTGCTTCCGCCGATAACGCCGGCGTATGCTGCTTCGCTTCCACGAATTCGCCGAATGCCTTGCTTGGCACGTTGACGTCCCGGAATACTTCGCCGCCTGCGCGTTCCCAACCTTTCAGGCCGCCATCGAAAACGGAAATTTCGGAAAACCCGAGCGCTTCAAAACGGTTTGCTGCGCGTTGCGCGAGACCTTCGCCGTCATCGAGAAGAACGATCGGCACGCTCTTGCGCGGCAGCTTGGTCAGCGCATCGAGTTCGATTTTCGACAGTGGCAGGTTGGCCGCAAAGAGCGGATGACGCTGTGCGTGCGGATCTTCTTCGCGTACATCGAGAAAGGCGATTTCGCGTTTGGAACGCAGGGCGTCGCGCACGTCGTCGAAACGGCGCAGGGGGGTGTCGCTCATGAATGAAGTCGTTCCTTCGGGAGGTTCGAAAACGGGTGATGTAGCCGGAAGCGGGGACGCGTCAAGCTGCGTGCGCAACACGCGATGTCAGTTCGCGCGTGAGCGGAATCAGTTCGCGGCCATAGTCGAGCGCGTCTTCAAGCGGATCGAAGCCGCGAATGAGGAAGGTGGTGACGCCGAGAGCGTGATACTCGGCCAGTGTCTCGGCGACTTGCGAAGGCGTGCCTACGAGCGCCGTTGAATTCGACCGTCCGCCGATCTCTTTTGCCACGCCGGTCCAGAGCCGGTCATCGGCACGCACGCCGTCGCCCGCTGCCGCAAGCAGGCGCCGTGCGCCTTCGCTTTGCTGAGGCGTCGCTTCGCCCAGGCCTTGTTCGGCACGCAGCCGCCGTGTCTCGGCGAGGATATGTTCCGCACGTTCCCACGCGGCCTTTTCAGTGGCCGCGAGAATCGGCCGGAACGATACCGAGAAGCGCACGTTGCGTCCGTGTTTGGCCGCTTCCGCGCGAACCCGTGTCACCTGTTCGTGAACCTGGTCCTTCGATTCGCCCCAAAGTGCGTAGACGTCTGCGTGCTTGCCCGCGACTTCGATCGCCGGCGCCGATGCACCGCCGAAGTAGATCGGCACGTAAGGCGCCTGCCTTGGCTTGACTTCGGAGAATGCTTGTTCGAAACGGTAATAGCGGCCTTCGTGATCGAACGGTTTCGATTCGGTCCACACGCGACGCAGGATTTGGAGATATTCGTCGGTGCGTGCGTAGCGTTCATCGTGCGAAAGAAAATCGCCGTCGCGACGTTGTTCAATATCGCTGCCACCCGAAATGAAGTGGACCGCGAGCCGCCCGCCGCTCAACTGGTCGAGCGTGGCGAGTTGCCGGGCGGCGAGA
>NZ_JBSIPA010000283.1:0-8615 GCF_053574605.1 Caballeronia sp. M23-90
TGCTGGTGGAGCGGTGCGCCAGCGGCGCGGTTGTGCTCTTCCTGCAGCAGCGTTTCGACCGCCCATCGGCCGAGTTCGTAGTTGGGCAAGACGACCGTGGAAAGCGGCGGATGGGTGTGCCGTGCGATTTCCTGGTCGTCGTAGCCAAGTATGGAAACGTCTTCTGGAACGCGTAATCCGAGTTGCTTGAGCGCCTCGATTGCACCCAGCGCCATCAGGTCGTTTGCGCAAAAAATCGCGGTCGGCGGGTTTGGTTCGCGCATCAGCGAAAGCGTCTGTTCGAAGCCCGAACCGGAGCTCCAGTCGCCTTCGCGGACGAGTTCCGGCGCGAACGGCAAGTCGGCTGTGGACAGCGCCATCCGGTATCCCTTCAGCCGGTCGCGCGCCGCGTCCTGCCACGGTTCGCCATTCACATAACCGATCCTTCGGTGCCCCGCATTCAGCAAATAGTCGGTCGCGACATGGCCGCCCGCAACCTCGGCCGGAACGACCGATGAAAGCTCTGTATCGCTTGTGTAGCAGTTTAGGAGCACGGTTGGAACCTTGGACAGCGCCGCCGGCAAGCTCACTTTACGCGTGTACACCGTCGCGTAGATCACGCCGAGCACGTTCGGATTCGTCAGCGTGGCATCGAGGACTTGCTGCTCGATTTCCGCGTTGCCATGCGTTGAATACACCGCGAGCATGCGGCCGTTTGCGAACGCCGTATCGCGTGCGCCGTCAATATTCACGACAGGATGCGGGCTCGTCGAGATTTCGTCGGCGAGATAAACAATCAGGTTCTTTTCTTCCGCTGGGACCGTGGCGTCCAGCGGTTCTCGGGTCGTCATGCGGTAGCCGAGATCCTGCGCTGCCTTCAGCACCTTGTTGCGCGTGGCGTCGGAGAACTTCGCGCTCGTTGCGTTGTTCAGCACGAGTGAGACGGTCGATTGCGAGACGCCTGTCAGCTTCGCGATGTCCGTCATCGTCGGGCGGCGTTGCGTGGATTTTTTCATTTTTCGGGCCGCGAAAAAACGGCTTGTTCGATGCAATAAGACGCGATGAAGCGGTCTTTGGATGTCGCAGACGGTAGCATTAATATTTCCTGCGAGCAACGCTCCGAAACCATTGGTACGCTTGGCGTTTGATGGAATCGAGGGTGTCTAAGTGTTATTACTAATAATATTGACGACATGATGCTGGCCGTGCGATTCTTGGGGCGTGCGCTTGAGTGGCCAGAGGTGAACTCACGCGCGCCGACCGCGCCGTACGACGTGGCGCAATTCAAGGAGACGACGATGGCCCGCTACGACGAGCGCGCTCGCAATGCGCTTGCGGAAGATTTCGAGCGCGACGGTTTTGTGCTGTTGCCCGACCACTTTCCGCGCGCAACGCTCGATGCATGGCGCGCGGCATTCGAGCCGCTGTTCACGCCGCACGTTGACGAGGCTCGCGAAAAAGGCGGCAGTGGCAATCGCGGCCCGGGCCGATATTACGTGACGCTGCCGTTCGAAGGCGAGTTTGCCGACCCCGCCATTTTTTGCGATGACGACGTACTTGGCATTGTCGAACGTATCGCAGGTCCGGACCCGGTGATGTGCCAGCTCGCCACCGATACCCCCGTGCGCGGTTCCGACTTCCAGGACTGGCACCGTGACACGCCGCCTTTGTTCGATGGCGTCCCTGAAACGCCGTCGTTTCAACTGGCGGTCAATTTCCCGCTCGTCGACGTCGATGACCAGAACGGTTCGCTGGAAACGACACGCGGGACGCACCGCATATCGCGGGAAGATGCGCTCGCCGGCCTCGCCGACGGCAAATTCCCTTCCGAACGCGTGCCCATGAAACTGGGCGACGTGATGATTCGCGATGTGCGCGGTGTGCATCGGGGGACACCCAATTTCACCGATAACCCTCGGCCGATGGTCGTTATCGGCTATAGCCGTTCGTGGTATTTCCGGCCGGAGGTTCAGGTTCAAGTGCCGCGTTCGACATTCGAATCGCTTCCGCCTCGCGCAAAACGATTGCTCCGGTACAACCCGCAAGTCGACCGGACGCCGCGCAGCTTCGACGAAAGCTACCAGCGGTTCGCATATTGAACGCCGACCGGGCCGTGCAGATGGCAGATGATCCGGCGCTGATCGAGCTTCGCGCCGGAAACAGGCGGGCGTCGATCGCGCCGCATATCGGCGGGGCGATTGCTGCGTTTTATGACCTGACCGACCAGGGCGAGCGGCTGCATTGGCTGAGGCCCGCGTCGCCCGAAGCGCTTGCCGCGCGCAATCCGCTTGGCATGGCGAGCTTTCCGCTGCTGCCGTATTGCAACCGTCTGCGCGACGCGCGGTTTGTCTTCAATGGCGAGACCGTGGATCTTTCGCGCGATGGCAACGCCTTCGATCACGCGTTGCATGGTCACGCGTGGCGCCGGCCGTGGAGCGTGGTCGGGACAACGGCAAATGCGGTTGAATTGAGCCTCACGCACGCGCCGGGCGATGAATCGGCGCATCACTGGCCGTATCGGTACGAAGCAACGCAGCGCATCGAACTCACCGACGCCGGGGAATTGCTGGTCACGCTATCCATCCACAATCTTGCCGATAAACCCATGCCCTTCGGCTTAGGACACCACCCGTACTATCCACGCACGCCCTCGACGCGCATCCACACCGGCGTCCGCGCAATGTGGCACGCAACGCCGGACCTCCTGCCCACGTTTCTGGGCGCGCATGAAAGCGCGGGAATGCTGGCATCGAACGAAGGAATGGCCGCCGATGCCTTCGACCTCGATAACAATTTTGCCGGCTGGTCGAGGTCCGCGACGATCGCGTGGCCGGACGAAAACCGCAGTGTCACTCTCACCGCCGACGCCATGTTCGCCCACATGGTCCTGTACGCGCCCGCCGCGCACCCGGATTTGCTGTGCGTGGAACCGGTATCGAATACGGTGGATTTCCTGAATCTGGACGTGCCGCAGGAGGACATCGGCGGCGGCGTTCTGCAACCCGGAGAACGCGTTCGGGCGAGTTTTGGATGGCGACCATACTCCGGCACACATCAGCGCTGACCCACTTTCCCGGTATCATCTCGAAATTATCCGCGCGCTCGATTCATTGGGCGTGCTAGAACATTCGAGAATCTCAAAATTGAGGGGAAAGGCATCATGAACATCACCGACGGGGCACTGGGCGACTCTGGACTTCCCCGCCGGGTGTTGCTCGTCGACGATAGCGTCGATGCAGCCGAAGCCATGTCCATGCTGCTCGAAACGCTGGGCCACGAAGTTCGCGTGATGCACGACGGCCCGAGCGCCCTCGCAATGGTCGATGAATTCGCGCCCGAAGTCGTGATCCTGGATATCGGCTTGCCGGGAATGAACGGCTTCGAGGTGGCGCGCGACCTGCGCACGCGCGAAGTGACGAAGTCAGCGTTGTTGATTGCCCTGACGGGTTACGGCGCCGACAGCGACCGTCAGAAGGCGCATGACGCCGGTTTCGACCATCATCTGGTCAAACCCGTGTCGTTCACGGCAATAGAAACCGTGATCATCGATAAATTTTCGCAGGCTTAAAAAAGCCTCACTCCACTCGCAGCTTCGCCATATATGGCAGGTGGTCTGACAGCCACGCGGTGTCTTGCGTCGGCGTGATCCATTCGACCGGTTTCATGCCGCGCACGAACATCTTGTCGAGCGCGAGCGCCGGTGAAAAGGCCGGGTAGGTGCGCCCCGATTCCCCGAGCATGGTCGCCACTTCGCTCATGCCGAGTTCGGCGAAAAGCGGCACTGAATCGTTGCGCCAATCGTTGAAATCGCCGGCCAGGACCAACGGCCCTTCGGGCGCTTCTTTCTGGATCCACAACGCGATCCAGTTCATCTGCCGCAATCGCGCGGCGCGCGTCAGCGCCAGATGCGCGCACAGCAGCGTGACCGAACGTCCGGCGAATGTGGCGCGCGCGACCAGCAAACCGCGCCGCTCGAACCGGTGCGCCGAGATATCCCAGCGTCCGCCCAGATCCAGCGGATGCGGCGAAAGAATCGCGTTGCCGTGCCGCCACGATGGCTTGAACACGTTCTGCCCGAGCGCGATCTGCAAATCGAGCGAAGTCGCGATTTCGGTCGCCTGGCAATGCCAGAGGTCGTTGGCGGGAGCGTCGAGCAGATTGCCGAAGCTCGCCGCCAGCACGGGTTGCGGCATCCGGCGCGCCATGGCTTCTTGCAGGAAATAAGCATCGGCCCGGGTGGATTGCACCCAGCGCTGCATCGCGCTCCATGCCTGGAGACCGAGCGGCGAGCGGCCCTTGTGCAAGTTCCAGCTCACGGCCACGAAGTCGGGGATTTCGCGAGTGGAAGGAATGCCGGAATTGATGTGTTCTGGATTTCGCATGCGATCAGTGTGTTGCCCTTACTGCGCAGCCGTTGCGAGCGTTGCGCGGACTTTGTAGGTGAGCGTCGGGTTTTTATCGACGATTTGCCACGTTGACCATTCGCCCGGCTTCAGCACGAGTCCGGGGTGCGCAGCGTTGACCTGACGCGGCTGCGGCGGCAGCTTGCAGCCCGCAACGGTCACGGGCGCCGAGCTGTCCTGCAGGGTTTCCTGGGCATCGATCTGAAGCGTGATGTCGTCGGCGTTGGCGTGGACGGGCGAAAGCGTCAGTGTGCGTTGCAGGTCGATATCGCCTGCCGGTTTGTCTGCGCAACCTACATTGTTCTTGACTACATGGTGATGGGTGTCGGTGCGAGCCTGCCCGACGGCGGTCGTGCCCGTAAAGCTGTCGATCTGCTGGCCGTCCTGCAAGACCTGCAATTCCCACTTCACCGACTGCGGCGGCGCGTTTTGCGCGAGAGCGCTGAAAGGTGCTGCGACTGCAGCGCAAAAAAACAACGCGGCCGTTTGGTGTTTCAACATATGAGCTTTTCTCCTGATCCCTTTCTGTTCCGGGCGTCTCGCCCGTTCGTTCGATCCGGGTAGCTGTTTTCGACATGCGTGCTGCCTGGGCGTTCGGCGCGCAAAAGATACTTGCGGCCAATGGCGCAAATTACAAACTGAAACGTGGGCCGCCATTGCTGGAACCAGCGTGGCGTCTGCCGACGCACGTTTCGCACCCGCTCAACCCGACGATCATACAAGCGGAACGCCTCATCTGCTTGACGCTGTCGCAATAACCCCGATTGGCAGCAAACCCCCGCGAGTGCTCGCTTGCGTGCCGTTTTATGGCCGATAAACTGAATTTGCCGACCATCAGAACGGGGAAAAGCAATGAGCACCGCCGTAGTCAGACAGGAACTCGCCGTGGCATCGTTCAGCAAGGTCTACGACCTGGACGAAGTCGAAACCGCATTGAACGACCTGAGCGAAGGCGGCAGCGAAGCCCTGCGCTCAACCTACGAAAAAATGCTCAAAGCCGGCAATCTGCGCTTTTGCGTGAAGCCGAACCGGATGCCGTCCATCGACGATCTGGTGGCGGATCTGCCGAATTTCGCGGAACCGTTGAACGATATCCGCAAGCAAATCGCGTTGTGTCTCGAAACCGAGGACAGGCTCGAACTGATGCCAATGCTGTTGCTGGGCGACCCTGGCATCGGCAAGACGCATTTCGCGAAACAGCTTGCTCGTTTGCTCGGCACGTCGTGCCATTACCTCGCAATGAGTTCCCTGACCGCCGGCTGGATTCTGTCGGGCGCGTCGTCGCAATGGCGCAACGCCAAGCCGGGCAAGGTGTTCGATGCGCTCGTCAACGGCAGCTACGCAAACCCGGTCATGACGGTCGACGAAATCGACAAAGCCACCGGCGACGCCCAATACGATCCGCTCGGCGCGTTGTACGCGCTGCTGGAACACGATACGGCGAAGAGTTTTATCGATGAATTCGCCGAAATTCCGATCAACGCAGGCAACGTGGTATGGATCGCAACGGCGAATCAGGCAAACACGATCCCCGAACCGCTGCTCAACCGCATGAATGTGTACGAGATCGCGCCGCCGGATCGCGATGGTGCGCGCCGTATCGCTCAATCGATCTATCACGAGATCCGCAGCGCACACGCCTGGGGCGCGCGCTTCCCGGAAACGCTCGGCGATGCACCACTCGACGCGCTGACGAAAGCCTCGCCCCGTGAAATGCGGCGCGCGATGCTGAATGCTTTCGGCAATGCGCGCATCGACAACCGGCACGAAGTCCAGGCAAAAGACATTGAACTGGCTAACGGCAGCCGCAAGAAAGCGATCGGATTCTGACCAGGCGGATTTATTGAAATCTGCAAAAAGTGGTCGAAATATGGCCTGAAACTGTCAAATTTCTGGCAAAACGGCCATCTTTCCTGAAATTGAGCTGATTGTTTCGGAAAATGATACGAGTTTCGGCGAGTCCCGATCGGTAATTGTGTTTCTCGCAACAAATGCAGCAACAACGCATCGAGCCCGGGCTCGCCTAGAATGAAGAGATGGACAGGATCGAATGTGTGGTGATTGGCGCAGGTGTGGTCGGCCTTGCTGTCGCGCGAGCGATGGCGGCGCGCGGCCGCGAGGTGATCGTGCTCGAAGCGGGCGAAGCGGTCGGGATTGGCACGAGTTCGCGCAACAGCGAAGTGATCCATGCGGGGCTGTACTACCCGCGCGGATCGCTGAAGGCCGAGTTGTGCGTGCGAGGCCGCGCGATGCTCTACGAGTATTGCGACGCGCATGGCGTCCCGTATAACCGCTGCGGGAAATTGCTGGTTGCGACCGCGCGCAACCAGTTGCCGCAGCTCGCCGCAATCCAGCAGAAAGCCGTGGAAAACGGCGTCCTGGATCTGGTCCGCGTGAGCGGCGCCGACGCAATGGCGCTCGAACCGCATCTTCACTGCGTGGAGGCGATGCTTTCGCCGCAGACGGGGATTATCGACAGCCATCAGTTCATGCTCGCGCTTCAAGGCGACGCCGAACGCGATGGCGCGACCGTGGCGTTCCATACGCCGGTGACGCAGATCGATGCGCGCGACCGGTGTTTTATCGTGGAGACGGGTGGCGATGCGCCTTTGCGATTCCAGGCCGATTGCGTGATCAACAGCGCCGGCCTGTTCGCCAATGACATTGCGCGGCGGATTCGCGGGCTGGATGCGCGCCATGTGCCGCCGCTTTACTTCGCGAAGGGAAACTACTTCAGCGTGAGCGGACGCACGCCGTTTGACCGCCTGATCTACCCGATGCCGAACGAGGCCGGACTTGGCGTTCATCTCACCATCGATATGGGCGGGCAGGCCAAGTTCGGGCCGGACGTCGAGTGGATCCAGAAGATCGACTATTCCGTCGATGCCCAGCGCGCCACCGGCTTTTACGCCGCTATTCGCGCCTATTGGCCCGATCTGCCCGATGACGCCTTGCAACCCGCTTATGCGGGAATCCGGCCGAAGCTTTCCGGGCCCGGCCAGCCCGCCGCCGATTTCATCATCCAGGGACGCGCGGCGCACGGCGTGGCGGGGCTCGTGAATCTGTTCGGTATCGAATCGCCGGGGTTGACGGCTTCCCTGGCGATCGCGGAGAAAGTTGCGAGGATGCTGAGCGTTTCTTGACGCCTTCGGAGTTTCTTATCTCCGCCATTTGAGTGATGCCGTGCCGCGCCCCGTTGCTATGCTCTTGGACATCGCCGTCGAAAAGAACGGCGTCCCCCAATACACAGAACCCCGGAGCACATCAATGAAATCCACCCGACGTACTTTCCTGATCTCGAGCATTGGCATGGCATCGGCGCTGGCGGTCTCGCGCACGGCCTTCGCCGATCCGGTCAAGCTGCCCGAAACAGATCCCATGGCGAAGAGCCTCGGCTACAAGGAAGACGCCGCCACCGTCGACAAGTCCAAGTTCCCGCGCTACGCGGCCGGCCAGGACTGCGGCAATTGTTCGTTCTATCAAGCGAAGGCGACCGACGCGTACGCTGCATGTCCGATGTTCGCGGGCAAGCAAGTGGCATCGAAGGGATGGTGCAACGCTTATAACAAGCGAGCCTGATTCGGCTGAAGCATCGTATAGATGGAAAGCTGACCCCGGCGTAAGAAGAAAAAGCCGTTCCCTCATCGAGCGGAACGGCTTTTTTTCATTCTGCAGACAACACATGGCTGATCAGTTCGCAGCCTTGCGCTCCAGTCCCGCCTTCACCAGCAAATCGGCGAGCGCTTCGCTCATGCCGCCTTCGTGCTGGGTTGCGTGTTCCTGCAACTGCTTGACGAGATGGCTGTCCAGCTTGCACGCGAACGGCACCAATCCCTTTTCCTGATCCAGACGACGCTGTTCACGCTTGTCGAGCTTCGGCTCGGGGGGAACGCCGAAGCGTGCCGCGTTGCCTTGCTTCAGTTCGTTGGCGAGCTTGAGCGCCTTGTTTTTTTCGAGGTCGAATTTTTTCACGCGTTTTTCCTGAAGCAATGGAGACACAAAGGCCGAGGCGCGTATTGTACGCAGGTCCCGGGTTTGCCCCGTTTCCCTCGCTAGCCCGGGGCCGGAACCGGCGGCGCGCCGGCTTCACCGTCCATCAGGTCTTCGATGCGCGCCCGCATCCGCTTCCAGTGCGAGCCTTCCCAGAACACCCGCCGGCAGACATCGCAGGTGACAAAGCGTGTGTGGCGCACAAGCACGCCGTCCGGGACACGGTCGCCGACTTCGTCGGCG
>NZ_JBSIPA010000284.1:0-8608 GCF_053574605.1 Caballeronia sp. M23-90
TCTTAATGATTACGCGTCAGGTACGCGTTGAAACCGTGGTCGAGATAGGCGTCGAGCGGAAGGTTGTCGCTCAGCATGGCCGTTGCTGGCGCTTGTGATCGGGCTGGCGGGCATTGCTTATTGGGAAGATCAGCAGCGTACCGCCGAACTCGCCGATATCGACGCGGCCATGCTGAGCGACAACCTTCCGCTCGACGCCTATCTCGACCACGGTTTCAACGCGTACCTGACGCGTAATCATTAAGTCTGCAGGAGTTATCGGGTGAGTTACAAGCGCGGCCTCGCGATTGTCTTTGGATGCGCAATTGCGGGACTCGTCGCGTTTGCCGCCACCTATCCGCGATTCTACTCGGCCGCTTCCGCGGTTACCGTTGCTGCCGCGCCTTCTGGCGCGAGCGCGGCGGACGTGTTGTCCCCGCTTTCATCGCTCTCCCCCGACAGCCCTCTCGCCTGGAATCGGCTCACCGAAACCCAGCGAACCGCACTCGCGCCCTTTGCAAAACAATGGGATCAGTTCAGCGAAGAGCGCAAGCTGAAGTGGATGAAGATCGCGTCGCGGTATCCCAAGCTCTCGCCCGAAGGGCAAAAGCGCTTGCACGAGCGGATGGCCGAATGGGTCCGCATGACGCCGGACCAGCGCAAGGTCGCGCGGGAAAATTACCAGGTCTCCAAGTCCGTGCCGGTTGAAAAGCGCGAACGCGCCTGGGATGCGTATCAGAAGCTTCCCGAAGAGCAAAAGAAGAAATTGGCGGCAGCCGAGAAACCTCGCCGGCCGACCGTCGTCAGCGCGCCGCCCTCCGGAAAAACCGAAGTCAAGGACATCAACCGGCTGATTACCGGCCGGGACCACGGGCATGCGTCCGACGCTATGGGAGCAGACATCGGCACGCCTGCGTCTGTAGCGCCCGCCATTCCGAGTGCGGCCAGTTTTGTTCCCGCCACGCCGATTCCGGTTTCGCCTCAGCAGGCACCATCGATCTTCAACGGTTCCTGAGCCATGGTGAGTGCTTCCTTCGAGTCACTCGCCGCAGCCCCATTGGTCGCGCCCAAGTTGCGCCGCCGCCTCGCCACCATGGTCTATGAGGGCGTGATCCTCTTTGGGATCGTGTTCATCGCCGGATACCTGTTCAGCACGCTCACGCAGCAACGCAACGGACTCACCCATCACAACCTTTTGATGACGTGGATAGGGATCGTGCTCGCGATTTATTTCGTCTACTTCTGGACCCATGGCGGCCAGACGCTGCCCATGAAGACATGGCGCCTTAAAGTGGTCGATGCCCGCGGCGCCAAGGTCTCGACGGCGCGCGCCGTGTTGCGGTTCGTTTTAGCCTGGTTATGGTTCTTGCCGCCGCTTGCGCTGCATCCGTTGCTCGGCTTGAGTGTGCCCGTCACGCTGTGTCTGTGCGCCGGGTGGATCGTGCTATGGGCAGCGGCCGTATGGCTTGATCCGTCGAGACAGTTCCTGCACGACCGGATGGCAGGCACGCGCGTGGTGGCTGTGTCGCCGACGGTCCCTGCTTGATCGATGGCCCGGCGCCTTCGTCCTTACTCCAAATCAACTCAGCCAGTCCGGATCATTGTTCAACGCCATATGCAGGTTGTCGTTGAAGTGATGCACACGAAAACCTTCCTGCGCGAATAACGTGTCCAGCGCGCGTCGCGTGTAAATGGTGATGTGGCCATTACGCGGCGCAATGTACCAGTGGTCCATACCGCGCGGCGCAACGTGATCGATAGTCAATGTCGAGAACAGCAACACGCCGCGCGGACCCAGCAGCCTCAAGGCTTCCCGGACGGTCGCGACCGGCTCCGGTGTGTGTTCGAGCACTTCGAAAGCGCTGACGAAGTCGAAGGAATCGGAGGGCGGCGGCGCATCGGCCGCGTCCATCGGGTCCCAGCTCCGGGCGTCCAATCCACCTTTTCGTAACAGTCCCGCCAGCTTTCCATTCCCGCCGCCGTAGTCCAGGCATTTCAGGTCTTTGCCCTTCTTGACGAAATCAAGAATGAAGGCGGCGTTACTGGCCGGCCGCGCAGCGACATAATCAGGGTCGATCAGCACGTAGTCGTCGTTATAGATGTGCTGCACGTATTCGGCCTTGCTCCAGTCGTCGAACGCTCGTGTGAAGACAAGACCGCATTCATTGCATCGGTGGTAATAGATCGGCACGCCCGTGAGCGGCAGATAGTGGCCGCGCGCTTCTTCACAACTCTTTTGAAAATCGGTGACACCGTAAAGAGGCGCCTGCGCGTTGCAAATCTTGCAAGTCGATACGCATTCGACCGGACGTACCGTTACGTTAAGCATTAGTTAGGATTCCGCTGGAAACCGGCGAGTATAGAGTCGAATGTCGCTCCATTAGGCGACCGTATGCGCAGTTTTTACAGATCCTGCAATAGATGCAACAACTGTGTATCGGACACCCGATCAATAAGAAGTTTCTGTGACTGTCATGGCACCGTCACGCTGGCATGGCGCAATGGGCTCACTGCAACCCGTTGCGCGTGCCCATGGCCACCAAATCGTCTGCGAGTAACCTCAGTGATCTGTTAGGCGTTACCCTCCGCGATGCAGAAGCCATTGCGTTTCGCACCGGCGCCGCGCCATCTGCACCACCCGAAACGACCGGCGCGAACCTCGCGCCACAAGGCACTTCACGTCTCGACGATGCCCCCGCCGACCATCGGTACCGCACCATCTGGCTCTCCGATATCCACCTCGGCTCCGGCGGCTGCCAGGCGAACTACCTGCTCGACTTTCTTCGCTACAACGACTCGGAATACCTGTATCTGGTCGGCGACATCATCGACGGATGGCAGCTTCGCAAAGGCTGGTTCTGGCCGCAGGCGCACAACGACGTGATTCAAAAGATCCTGCGCAAGGCCCGCAAAGGCACGCAGGTGGTCTACATCCCCGGCAATCACGACGAAGCCGCGCGCCAGTTCTGCGACCTTGCATTCGGCGATATCCACGTGCGCCAGGAAGCTTTCCACACCACGCTTGCCGGCAAGCGCTTGTGGATCGTTCACGGCGATCTCTTCGATGGCGTCATCCAGCACGCCAAGTGGCTCGCCTATCTGGGCGACACGCTCTACACGATCATCCTCTTGCTCAACCGCTGGTTCAATCGCGTGCGCAGCCGCTTCGGTTTCAACTACTGGTCCCTCTCGCAGTACCTCAAGCATCAGGTCAAGAACGCGGTCAATTTCATCTCGAAGTTCGAATCCGTGATGACCGATGAAGCCCGCCGGCGCGGTTGCGATGGCGTGGTCTGCGGGCACATTCACAAAGCGGAGATTCGCGATATAGACGGCGTTCTTTATTGCAACGACGGCGACTGGGTCGAGAGTCTGTCGGCGCTCGTCGAGACGTTCGAAGGCGAACTGAAGATCGTCTATTGGACCGTATTGCGCGCACCAGAACACCACGCACAAAAGGCCGGGGCAACCGCCTGAGCATTTCACTTAACCGAGAGGCCATCGAATGAAAATCATGATCGTGACCGATGCTTGGGAACCTCAAGTCAACGGCGTCGTGCGGACGCTCAAAAGCACGAGCCGCGAACTGACGGCTTTGGGGCACCGCGTGGAGTTGCTGACGCCGCTCGAGTTCAAGACCATACCGTGCCCGACGTATCCCGAGATCCGGCTGTCCTTGCTGCCGCGCCGCCGGGTGGCGCAGCGCATCGAAGAATTTGCTCCCGATGCGCTGCATATCGCAACGGAAGGTCCGCTCGGCATGGCGGCGCGCGCCTTTGCCATACGCAACAAGTTGCCTTTCACAACCGCGTATCACACGCGCTTTCCTGAGTATGTACAGGCGCGTTTCGGCATTCCGCTTGGCGTGACGTACAAGTTCCTGCACTGGTTTCACAAGCCGTCGCAAGCGGTGATGGCACCGACGCCCGTGGTGAAAACCGACCTTGAAAAGTTCGGTTTCACGAACGTCGTGCTGTGGACACGGGGCGTGGATCTGGATATCTTTCAGCCGATGGACTCGAAGGTTCTCAACACCACGCGCCCGATCTTCTTGTACGTGGGACGCGTGGCGGTCGAGAAGAACGTCGAGGCATTTCTGAAGCTCGACTTGCCCGGTTCGAAATGGGTGGCGGGCGAAGGTCCTGCGCTCGCCGAGCTAAAATCGCGCTATACCAACGTGAACTATCTCGGCGTGTTGTCGCAGGCTGAACTCGCGAAGGTGTATGCAGCGGCAGACGTCTTTGTGTTCCCGAGCCGCACGGACACCTTCGGGCTGGTGCTGCTCGAAGCCATGGCATGCGGCACGCCGGTGGCGGCGTATCCGGTGACGGGTCCTATCGATGTATTGGGAACAGATGGACCCGGCGCACTCGATGAAGACCTGCAGGAAGCCTGCCTGCGAGCGCTTAAAATAGAACGTGCCGATGCGCGCGCGTGGGCGGAAAAGTTTTCGTGGCGCGCGGCATCGGAGCAATTTGCTTCGCATCTGAAACCGCTCGGCACACGCGGCGCGACGCAGGAACAGGCCGCCGCGTAGAGAGGTAACACGCAACGCCAACGCAACATCAACGCATCACCACCGAAGCCGCAATGTGAAAGCCAAACCTTCAGTACAAGCGGACTCATTGCTCTATGCTCATCGCGAACCCTTCGACCAGGAAGAGGACGCCGGCGAACCATTGAGCCCCGACGACATGCTTGCCCCGCTGCCCTTCAACCCTTACAAGGGCAATCGCGGCCTGACACGCGCCTGGCACGCGATGAAAAACTCGCTGAACGGCTTTCGCGTGGCGATCCGCGAGGAAAGCGCGTTCCGCCAGGAACTGACGCTCGCGGCCATTCTCTTGCCATGCGGGATTTTCGTGCCGGTTACGCCGGTCGAACGCGCGGTGTTGATGGCATCCGTGCTGCTGGTGTTGATGGTGGAGCTGCTTAATTCGAGCGTGGAAGCGGCCATCGACCGAATTTCGCTGGAGCGCCACGAACTGTCCAAACGCGCGAAAGACTTTGGCAGCGCGGCGGTGATGGTTGCATTGCTCGTGTGCCTGCTGACCTGGGGGCTGATAGTCGGCCCGCTTCTGTGGCAATTGACCCTAGCATTGTTTTAAGCCCGCGCCCGACTCCGACCCGTCCGGGAACCACCCGTTTATAATCGTCCGATATACAGATAGCCTCCGGTTCCGGGGCTCGAAGCGCTGCCGTCCAGGCGACGCTCAGCCGGAGCCGGTCAACCAGGTCGGACGACATGGAAGCAAAACCTCCCCGCCGCACCCGTGAGCGCATTCTCGAACTGTCGCTGAAGCTCTTCAACGATATCGGGGAGCCGAACGTCACGACCACGACCATCGCGGAAGAGATGGAGATCAGCCCGGGCAATCTGTACTACCATTTCCGCAACAAAGACGACATCATCAACAGCATCTTCGCGCAGTTCGAGCAACTGATCGAAAAGCGGCTGCGATTTCCGGACGACCATCGTCCGACCATCGACGAAATGTGGTCTTACCTGCAGTACATGGCGGATTTCCTGTGGCAGTACCGTTTCCTGTACCGCGACCTGAACGACCTGCTCGCCCGTAACCGCACGCTCGAAACACATTTCAAGCAGATCATCACGCACAAGGTCAACTTCGCGCAGCAGCTCTGTGACGCGCTTGTCACCGACGGCGAAATGGTCGCGACGCCCGCGGAAATCAAGGTGATCGCGACCAACATGGGGATCATCGCGACGTACTGGCTGTCGTATCAGTTCGTCATGAACCCGCGCAAATACAACGAGCAGGACACGATTCGCGCGGAATTGCATCAGGCAAGCCTGAATATCATCTCGGTGATGGCGCCGTATCTACGCGGCCGGTCTCGGCAGATTTTCGATGACCTCGTGTCGGGGAAAATGCCTGAGCGCGTCTTTGCCGACTACCGCGCGCCGAAGGAAGACGGCGCGCCCAAGGAACCCCTCTAATGAAAGCAGTTTGCGTATATTGCGGCTCCTCGAACGGAGCCCGCCCGATCTATGCCGAAGCCGCCAAGGCGTTCGGCCGCGCATTGGTTGAAGCGGATCTCGCGCTGGTCTACGGCGGCGGGAGCGTGGGACTGATGGGCACGATTGCCGACGAAGTGCTCGCGCACGGCGGCCGCGCGATCGGTGTGATTCCCGAATTGCTGATGAACAAGGAAGTCGGCCATAAAGGGTTGACCGAATTGCACGTGGTGCCCGACATGCATCAGCGCAAGAAGAAAATGGCTGATCTGTCGGATGCGTTCGTATCGATGCCAGGTGGCGTCGGCACGTTCGAAGAGCTGTTCGAGGTTTATACGTGGGCGCAACTTCGATACCACGACAAGCCGGTCGCGCTCCTGAACATCGACAACTATTACGACCCGCTTCTTGCCATGTTGCGGCATACCGTAGAAGAAGGTTTCATGCGCGCACCGTTTCTCGACATGCTTCAGGTCGCGTCCGATCCGGTGAAGCTGATCGGCGCGCTCAAGGCTTATACGCCGCCGACGATCGATCGCTGGCCCGAGAAACGCGACGCTGTCTGAACGAGGACATTGAATATGTCGAAGGTTGTTTTGATCACGGGCGGCAGCCGCGGTATCGGGCGTTCTGCCGCATTGTTGTGCGCCGCTCGCGGCTGGTCTGTCGGCGTGAATTACGCGACGAACCGCGCCGCGGCCGATGACACCGTCACCCGAGTGCAAGCCGCCGGCGGCCGCGCAATCGCCATAGAAGGCGACGTGAGCGTGGAAGCCGATGTCATCGCCATGTTCGATGCCACGGCGAAAGCCTTTGGCCCGATCGATGGCTTCGTGAACAATGCGGGGATCGTCGCACCGGGCTCGGCGCTGGCCGACATGGACGTGGCCCGCATGAAACGCGTCTTCGATACCAATGTGCTCGGCGCCTACCTTTGCGCGCGTGAAGCGGCGCGGCGGATGTCGACAAAGCGCGGTGGTACTGGCGGGTCCATCGTCAATATTTCGTCAGCGGCGGCGCGGCTCGGATCGCCTAACGAATACGTGGATTACGCGGGCTCGAAAGGCGCCGTCGATACGCTGACCATCGGCCTTGCAAAGGAGCTTGGTCCGGAAGGCGTGCGCGTGAACGCCGTGCGGCCGGGCCTGATCGATACCGAGATTCACGCGATCGGGTTTGCCGCCGCTCGGCCGTCCCGGCACCGCCGATGAAGTCGCGGAATCGATCGTATGGCTGTTGTCGGATGCGTCGTCTTATGTGACGGGCGCGTTGCTGGATGTAGCCGGCGGACGGTAGGTCCTTGCGGTTTCAGAAGCCGCGATTCATCTTCAACCACTTAAGCTCTTCGGCCGTCGACTCGCGGCCGAGGATCGCATTTCGATGCGGAAAGCGTCCGAATGCCTCGATCACTTCAGCGTGAAGGATTGCGTACTTCAACCCTGATTCGATGTCCTTATCGCGGGTTTCATCGAAGAGGATTTGATGGAGGCGCACGGCTTCTCGCTGGCTTTCGAGGTTCTCGTCGTGCTCGAACGGCATGGCGACGAACATGCGGTGACAGGGTGTCGGCAAGCTGCGTTCTTTGCCTGTATCGACCAGTTCCCGGGCGATTTTCAGCGCCATCATGTCGCCGGAAAACGCGCGCTGCGTTCCGCGAAAACAATTGCGCGTGAACTGATCGAGCATCACGATCAACGCCAACGCGCCGGGCGGCGTGGCCTGCCACGATGCAAGTTCTCCCCTCAACGCCGATTCAAGCATCGGGCCGAAACGCTCACGGAGTGAGGCATCGAAAGCGGGGCTTTTCTTGAACCACTGCCTGCGCGCATGGCCGAATCCGGGCGAATCCGGCGTGCCGAACCAGGCGTCCAGCACTGCCTGAGCGTCGGGATCAAGGGTACTCATGGGCGTCGCCTTTGCGCTCAGCCCGGACGATTGCGCATCCAGTCGGCGGTATCGAAGAAAGAGATGAGGAGGCGCTCGCGCATGATCTCGGTGAGGCCGATGTCCTCCATTGCCCATGCCATGCAGCGCAACCACTGATCGCGTTCCGGCGATGCAATCGCAAAAGGCAGATGCCGTGCGCGCAGACGCGGATGGCCAAACTTGGCTATGTAGTAATCGGGGCCGCCCATCCAGCCGCACAGGAACCAGAAGAATTTATCGCGAGAATTGTCGAGCGTGGGCGGATGCAAACCGCGCAGCACGGCGAATTCCGGCTCCAGGTCCATCAGGTCGTAGAACCGGTCGACGAGCGCGCGGACACGCTCCTCGCCGCCAATCAGTTCGAATGCCGTCGGTTGCGGCGTTTCTTGAGTCGTTGCGTCGGAAGTTGCTTCGGTCATGCGTATCTTTTGAAAATATCTCAGGCATCGCGCAGCGATTGCAGCGCCGGACGGGACAGCACGCGGCGCAGGCTCAACCAGCCACCGAGCCCCGAACAGACCACGCCCGCAGCAATGCCGGCCGGCACGAGCCATGGATTGAAGTCGATGTGAAATTCGAACACGCGCGTCGCAAGCAAAAAGCCGATGCCTTGCGCACCGAGCGCCGCCATCAGGCCGCTTAACGCACCCACCGCGATGAACTCCGCCGTCTGCACCGAGCGCACCTGCTTGTGCGAAGCGCCGAGCGCGCGCAGCAGCGCGA
>NZ_JBSIPA010000285.1:0-8554 GCF_053574605.1 Caballeronia sp. M23-90
TGGCGGCGGGCGCGGCGAGGGCGCACGGGGCGTGGACCGAAGGCTGGTATTACTGCGTCAGCAATGACAAAATAGTTCGCCCAGGTACAGCGCGCATATACACGTCGAAGGGCTTCAATTCCATATTCGCGAAAAGCGTTCCGTTGAACACCGAAGGGAAGAGGATCGCCGCGCACACCCACGTCGCAATCAACGCAGGGTTCAAGGTCGCGGACGCGATTATGTATGCGGCCGGGTTCCCTGAGGTATATAGCTGGAAGGGGCGGACCTTCGTGAATGAGTATCTCGAATCGACCGTTCCGGAGACGGCTGCCGAGTTCACGCCCGGAGGCTTAGAGGCCATCGACACGATTCGGAAGCACATCGGGTATATGTGCGCCGGAAACGACCTAGACGGCGCGCCGGAAGGCACCGTGGCCGCCCAACTTGAATCTTGGATCGCCCTAAACGTCCGCTCGCCCGGAAAGGTCATTTGTTGCGCGCCTCTTATCAAAGGCATCGAAGGCGACGGAAAGACCGTCATCATGGGCAAAATGATGTCTCGCATTATGGGCGGTGAGAACGCGGGCGAGGTCTCGAATCAGGAAGTAAAAAGCGACTTCAACGCGTATTTTAGTGGTCGTGCGTATCGCGTTTTTGAAGAGATTCGTTCAGCCGATGTTAATCGCTTTGCGATCCTCGATACGCTGAAGCCCGCGATCACTAACGAGAGCGTGCGCGTCGTAGGGAAGAATGCGAACGGTATCGACTCGCCCAACACGACCAATTATGCTGCCC
The DNA here is from genome assembly GCF_053574605.1 of Caballeronia sp. M23-90. Lineage (NCBI taxonomy): Bacteria > Pseudomonadati > Pseudomonadota > Betaproteobacteria > Burkholderiales > Burkholderiaceae > Caballeronia > Caballeronia sp. M23-90. The sequence continues at coordinate 778 of NZ_JBSIPA010000285.1, forward strand.
TAACTAACCATGCCGACGCGCTTCCAATTACTGACACCGACCGTCGATGGTTCGTCATATTTTCTTACTGGAAGAATATTGAAGAGTTTGAGAAGAAAGTCGGGATGACGAGCCGCCAGTACTTTGACAGGCTCCACAAAATAATGGACGAGCATTATGCTGAGATTCGAAAATTCTTTTTGGAGTATAAGGTGCACTCGTCCGTATATCACGGTATGCGCGCACCGAAAACTAAGGGCCGCGTCGAGATGAAGAAGGCTGAAGATAGCCGGTTGGGGGCTGATTATTTCGATGCCTACGTCGCCAATAACGAGTGCGGAGTCAGCGCGGAAGTGGTAGCGTCGGATAGTCGAGAACATGGACGTGCGTGAATCGGTGCGACTGGCGGCGATTGACAAGCTCAACGTCCTTATTGGCTTGACGGAAATTGACGACGCAGGGCGCACCCGCAAGGTCCCGACGATGGAAGACATGTACGAAGCCGGGACCGAAAACGTCGCGCCGCCGAAGTACGATGATCGCGGGTACTCTATCCGGACGAGCGATAATCCTCCGACTACACACTAAATAGGTGTACAGCGGGCCTGCAATAGGCCCGGATATACCTAAGTACCCGCCGACCCACCGAAGCCCGCCTAGACCTTTCTACGCGGGCTTCATTATCTCTGCAATACGTTATCTAATCGAAAGGTTTATACCTCTGATACTGTCCCATATATCGCTCGAAAATAACAACGCAAACTACGATAACCCTTATTACGTAAAATTTAATAGGCGCTTAAAAGACACGTAATCTCAATAGATATAAGCCTTGTACACCGGCCACCGTTTTAAGTCGTCCGACGACTTAATTCTTACGCCTAATAAGTGGGCGAAACGGGCCGATTATTACTGGAAAGCGAGGTAATCGAACGCCGAATACAGAGCGTCAACCTTACGGAATATCGAGTAAGAAGAAAGGTCCGCGTAAGGATGAGAGACGGTTGCAGATTGACATTTCATTTTCCATTTCGTTAAGGTAGACGCAAAGGCCATGGGTGAGGGTGTTTAAGTACGAGGTGGAAAATAATCAAGGTAATACTATATTATTTTTCGGGAAATTTTAATTCCATCAGGCCCTATTTGTTACCCTTTCAATGTCCGCCACATAACTTCTGCCGCTTCCTCTGCACATACGCGCGGCGGATAATCCGGGAATCTAAACCGGACTATTAACCGAATCATGAATAACAGGTATCCAGCAGCGGCCATCCTACTCGCGGCGACATTAACGTCAGCACACGCCGAAACACCCAAAATCCCCGATAACTTTCAAGGTTCAGGGTGCTGCGAGTCTCAGGAGCGGCAAGCGCGCGAAAGGCAACAAAGACACTACGCCGACAGAATCCAGCCGCCTCCGCAACATTACATCGACCACTACGAGCCGCAGAGCACCTGTCAGCCGTCGATGGTCCTGACCGAACGAGACGCGTGGCGTGCTTGGGCCGGAGCGAGCGCAGGTCCGTCCGGCATGGACTGCGTAACGGTATTCGTTCCGGTTTATCGGTAAATTACTAAATTATTGAATTCGATAATCGGTGAACAGGGCGGCTATTCTGCTTGTTTTAATCGCCGCGCGGCTCGCCTATAATCGAAACACACCTTGGAAGAGTCGTGATTTCCTCCATTCCCCAATCCCTCCGGGAGTTCAGCATGGAGTCGGATGCAGAATGATTCGGGCGGCGTTGCCCGAACTATTATCGTTGGATAGAAGCCCTAACCAGACTCTCACAAAGTCGCGCAAATGGTTAGGGCTTTTCTGTAAGTTCTACATCTTCCCTCGCATCCTGTCCATCGCGACCTTACGCGCGGCAATCGCATCCTCCGCTATCCGGTTTAGCGTGGCGTTCGAATCCGCGTCCATAGCATTCCCGTCCATAACCCCACGCTTTCGAGAATCGATTTTAGCCTGATCGACGAGATTCATCGCTTCCATCTGCTCTAATGCGTCTTTAATATAAGCAGCCATAGTCGTCTTTACTCCTTAATAGTTCACAAATAAGGCGAGAAGGCCGCGAACAAGTCGTCGCATAAGTACGCCATTCTTTCCTCACTTCCCGCCTCAACGCGCGGCTGTCCGATTCTCTCCAGAATACGAAGAGCAACATGAACGCTTTCGTGGACTAGAGTAACCGGGCTTCGATCATATACAATCAGTAGCAGCGGCCTAATCACGTTCGAAGAACTAAATCCGGCAGCTTCCTGCGGCTTCGGAAATCGCTCCATAGTTATATTGTGGAAGTCTAGTACTTGCGCGGCACTCTCCGGAGTCTTAGCGAAAATCACGAACTCGCCATATGGTCGCGTTTTGAACTGATAGAAGATATTTCCGGTATCTTTAAAGTGGAGAGTTTCTACCATCTCTGCAGCCTTAATGCCGCGACAACCAGCGGCTAATTGAGCGCCGACAGATGAATCAGCCCTAATCGTGGCTGCGAGTCGATCCGTCTTTTGCTGTTCGCGCATTACGCCAGCACGCTCACTTCCGCGCATCCGAATACTCGTGTCGCTTACGTTCATTTTCTTTCAACTCCGTCTTTAATAAGAATCACCACGCCCGCTTTCTCTTTAGGCTTCGGCTTCTGGCGCGGCATCTTAGTCTTGAATGAATAGACCATCCGGTTCCAATTCGTCGTCCGCACCCCGTAGGGCGGCACGCTACGGCTATCTAGCTTTTCCACTGTCGATAGTCCTTAAAATGGCATCTCTGGGAATACGTATTCCGGGACGCGTTCATAAAGTAAGGACTTTGCCGTCGTTTTTATTTCACGTTCTTCGGTCTTCGGTTTTACCTTCCGCGTCCTTATTTCGTGTGTCCAGCCGTCCGCCTTTTCCTGCGATAGGGATAGCATCCGGTCCCACCCCGCCGACCGAAATAACTCTGTAGTTTCCACGGTGCTTGACTCCTTAAACGAATTCGCCCGATATTAACTCCGAACGGCTCTATTAGGGCTGCGGCTACCAACGGCAAGTACACTAATAAACAGGTCTCGGGCGAATTCGGAAAGACCATATTCAGAATAACAAAAAACGCAGGGTGGCACTCGACGTAACTGCGCGGCATTTGATTAACTCCTCTCGGTGAACTATTTAAACCGAGTTTAACGGTATTTAACCGGGCTTAAAACAAGCGGACACTAAAAAGGGTCGCCGCGCCTTATATCGAGATTAATCCAATGTCCGACTGTAGCCATCCGATGTTAAATCCGTTTAAACTCGATTTAACGATAAGACGTCCCATTAACAGGAAACGCGCTATGGCAACCCCTCCCCAGGTAAAGACGCCCGGCACCGTATTAAAGGAGCTTCTGATTAAATCGAACCTGAACCAAAGCGAAGCCGCAACGCGACTCGGCGTTTCGGGTGCTTTACTCAGTTTGATGATTTCGGACCGCGCCCGCATTACGACCGATATGGCGGTAAAGATTGAACGGCTTATTGGCGGCAGTGCTGACGCGTTGGCTTATCCGCAACTCGCGGTAGACCTCCATGAAGCACGCGCAAAGGAAGTTACGCAATGAAACTCGCTCTCCACAACGCGAAAGGCGAAGTGACCGATGTGACCGATCCGGATCAAACCTACACGGCGAAAAAGTGGGCGAGCCTAATGGAGTATTCGGACGGCTCGCCCGGTTACACGTGGATTTTCGAAAGTGCGCGCGAAGTCCGTTCCTCGCCGGAAGGCTATTACCTGCCGCGCGGGGAGTGGTCTAACGCGGCGATCCGCTGGCCGTTCGCGAAGGAGCGTACGAAGGCCGAACTGGACGCGAAGGGCGAAGGTTACATCGCTAAGCACCGCGCGGCCCTGTCTACGTACTGCCGGCTGCGCGCGCAAGGTAACCACCCTCAGGTCGCATACATCGTCGCTTTCGCGGCGAAGTCCGAGGAGAACGCGGAGCTAATCGACCGTGCGCACGAGGGCGCAAATTACCTCGAAGCGCGCGCCGGGATACAGGGCGAGATTCGGCGTATGGCCGACGCGCTGCCGATCCTACCCGTGGCGAAAGAGATGCTGGTTTGGATCGACGACCAGCTTAAAAAGGCCCATAAGCCGGGCGATAGATCGGCACTTTGGGAGTGGCGCGGGCGGCTTTCTAGCCTCATCGAGCGCGAATTGAAGAAGTCTGTTTAAAACCAAGGAGTAAATCATGGACGAACTCGAAGCATATTTGAACGGCACGGCTGAGGCAGCACCGTTAGTAGGAATCGCATCGATTCCTTCGGCGGGCGCGCTGGCCGCAAAAAAATATCCGAACGTACCCGGATTGAGCGGAGTGGGGGCGGCAGACGCGTCCGACCTCAATTACGAACCGACAAGTTTGCCGCCCACCCCGGAATCGCAAAAGGCATACGCGGCGATCATGCCCGATGCAGCGGCGAAAGACGGCTGGACCCCGCGCGGCTTCGAGCAAACTCCGTTCGACGAAACGACCGTGCTCCAGCGCGGCGCGGCGCAACGCTCGAACGAGATGCCGCACGTATCCCCGGCGCGGTCTCCCGGCCATATTAGCGAAGCCCGTCGCGGAGCGGTAGACGCGCTCTTTTGTAGGCTCGCGGACTCCGTGGCCGCGCTGTTCTTCGGTATCCGCGCTCGCGGCGGGCTTCCTCGCGTCGCTCCCACAGTTCGCCGCCCGAACGTCACCACGAAGGGTATTCGCGGCATGGACGCGGCTACCCGTCGCGTCGCTATGGACGCCGCGAAGCGTTCCGATAAGGAATGGCTAGAGGCGGAAGGGTACATGACCTCGAAGGGCGTGGAGGTGCCGTATCGAGGGTATTGGGACGCGGGACTCAGAATCTTTCGCCTGGTACGTCAGAACTAAATAGCGACCTCCTTCCCAGCTTCTTTCTCAACCACAAAACATTAGGATAACGGACTGTCATGACTTCCATCTACAGCAAGAAGGATCATCGCGCAAAGATCAACCACATCGAATTCAGCGACTTCGACCAGATCGAATACGAAGTGGGGCGGCGAGCCGTTCGCATGTATGGTCATCTTCGCTTTCGCGGGCACGCACGCTTCGCAGCGTTCGTCGCAGCGTTTGGCGATAAGTTGGGTGGTCACCCGGACCGCCTTACGAACGCTGCAGCGGACTTTGAGACCTCGCCAACATACGCCGCTATGTACGCCGCTATCGAGTCAGAGTACGCGGTCGAGGAGGCCCGGAACCATTGGGAGAAGCGCGCCGTCGCGCAACTCCATCGCTCGGGCGGCGCGTTCTCGCTGAAGAGTGACGTCTCGAAGAAATATCACATTTCGTACGATGTCGAAGAAATTGAGACGCTGCTCGCAGACGTTCGTGACGAAGTCATCACCAACACAAGCGATAACTTCGTCAGCCTAGAAGAACACATGTCGAAGGTGCACGAGGCGCGGTCGGAGCAAATGAGCCGTATCGATCCGACAGAAGGCTTGCGCATGCCCGGTGAAGGAAGCTTGGCAATTTTTAAGTAATCACCCACAGCCGCGCCCTCACGTAACACGACCAACGTAACGCGCGGCTCATTCAACCTGTAGACTTTAGGAGTGCGAAGATCATGGATGTTCCATATGTGCTTTTCGACGCGTTTAACGAGAAGGAAGTTTCGCCGGAGCAATTCAAAGCTGCTAAATGGGTTTTTGAATTGGGCAGGGATGGCGACATGGTCTCGTTCCTTGCACAGGCGTGCCACCTGCGACCGACATATGAATCGTTCAAAGACAATTTCTGGTTCGTCAAGCATCAGGACAGCCCGGAAGGGATCGCGGCAGCGACTCAAGCCGCAGAGAACTTTATCCATGCGGCTTGCGTTAATACCGACATAGTCTGTGCGGCGATCAGGATGTACGCAGAACGCATGATCTTTGTTATCAAGATGGACGACATACCTTCCATCGATGACAGAGCCGAGCAATCCATGGCAATGCACAAACGACAAACGGAAGAATTCGCCGCGATAGTAGCAGCTGCATTCGCCGACTAACCACAAAGGTGAAACTGCGCGCGCTGATCTACTTCCTAGTAGCGGTTAAGGTCTGGATCGATTATGAATTTCCGGACCTCGACCCAGCGCCGCGCCACCTCTGGATACCGACCGTAACACTAAGCATAACGAACGAATTAACGGAGTGAACCATGAGCGGATATTTCAGAAAGGATGAGTTCGTAACTGATCTTCGCGGCGCTATAGATCATCACATTAGCATCCTGAATTGGCTGAAGGACGAACTCGGAAGCGAAAAGTCGGATGAGTATTACCTCGCGTTCAATTTGGCCGCGATGCTTGAAGCTCAACGCGCTGTTGAGCCGGTAATCGACTTGATTAAAGAACGCAACGGCCAAAGTAGCCACAGAAGCAACTAAGGAATAAATGATCATGCTCCACGGACAACACATCACCCCGCATCACCTCAGCGGCGATAGCCTGAAGATAAAGCTCGTATCGACCGAGACGTATCCGCTCGGTGTCGCGCTGACCAATTTTAGTAATGACGTAATCGCGCTGCCGCCCACCGATTCCGATTATCAATTCGCTACCGTGCTTAACGTGATCGGCAATAAGGTAGAAGTCGAAAGCTATCACGGCATCTACGTCGCGATCCACTGCGACCCGGCGAGCCGCGAGGCCCACACGCTCGAAGTCCTCCGCGACCTTAGCGACCGGCGCGCGAGTCCCGAATACGTGCACGCGTTCGTGGAGTACGCGGACGGTAGCTGCTTCGTGTACTCGGAAGGCGTGATCTTGAACGGTGGGCTTAGTACACGTTTTAACAGCGCCTTCCTGTTCCATTTCCGCAAGATGCGGCAGATTACTCCGGACGTATTTCGGGCGTTTCGCGGCGACCTTCTGGCCGTCGTCTAAAGCATATTTCTGCGTCTTCTAATTACATAGGATAACTACTAATCATGCTCGATAAAATCTTTGGATCGGGACTGCCCGAAGTGCCGGAACCGGAACCGGAACCGCGAAAGTTGTTCGACCGGGAGCAGACCGCTACGCTCGATATCGAATCGCCGCGCCGCCCGAAAGTCAAGGTAACGCTTCATACGTTCGGCGCGATGCACGGGTGGGAGATGAAACGGAAGCTACGGCATTGGCTCCTGTCGCGCGACGATAAGTTGCACGTCGAGTTCACGCTCGCCGCACTCGCGTCCGCCTCGATAGACGGTCGCGCGCTCGATACTGCGGCGGCTATCGATGAACTCCTAGTCGAATGGCAGAACGTTCGCGCCGTATTCGAAGCCGTTATGGAGCACAACGGAATCGACACCAGCGGGCAGGACGAATTTAGCTTCGACTGGATGATCGCGGGGAAGACTTTCGCCACGTCCTTCGCGGCTCAGTTCGAACAGCTTCTGCTGAATGGGGGTAAGGAATAATGTCTGGTTCTCTCGATCAGTTCACAATAAATTATCGTGTTCAGGTGAATGCCGCAGTAACTAGCCTGACGAAGCTGAACGATGCTACGGCTAAGACGAATAAAGCCCTGATCGATTCGGCGAAGGGCGCGGTCGGATTCGCGGACGCGATTACGAACAACCTGGGCGGCGCGTTGCCGGTGCTGGGTCGCGTGTCGGGTGCGCTTAAGGCGATTACCTCCGAATTCGGCGTGCTCACTGCGGCCGCTACGGTAACGGGCGCGGCGATCTATAACGCGATGAAGGTTCGGGCGCAGTTTAACGAACAGCGCGTCCAGTCCTCCAGCCGCACCGCCGATACGCCCGCGTCGCGGGACTGGACGCGCTGTTCGTTA